>JACCZL010000796.1 GCA_013695975.1 Chloroflexota bacterium | reverse complement strand
TCGGCGAGGCCAACATCGAGTTCGACGCTCGGCGCTTCGGATGGATCGGCAGCGCGGCGGCCAGTACCCCGGTCTGCATCGTCCGCGCCACCACCGGCGTCAAGAGCTTCCAGGACCTCGTCGCCCGAGGCGACCCGCTCCCCTTCGGCGGGCTCGGGCCGGGCTCGAACCCGTCCGACATACCGGTCCTCCTCAACCAGTTGGCCGGGGCGAAGGTGCGGGTGGCAAACGGCTACAAGGGAACCGCCGACATCGCCCGAGGCATCGAAGGGGGCGAGCTGGCGGGTGGCTGCTGGCCGTGGGAGAGCATTAGCTCGAACCACCGCAACCTGCTCGATTCGGGCGCGGTCAACGTCGTCGTCCAGTTCGGCGCTCGGCCCCATCCCGAGCTAGCCGACGTCCCGCTGGCAAGCGCGGTCATCGCCGATGCCGAGGGGCGCTCGATCCTCCAGACCTTTAGCGGCCCGAACGAGATCTCGAAGCCGTTCGCGACGTCGCCCAACGTCCCGGCCGATCGGCTGGTCGTGCTCCAGAAGGCATTCCTGGACGCGCTCGCCGACCCGGCCCTGCTGGCCGACGCCGGGCAGGCGCGGATCGACCTCGCGCCGAAGTCGGGCGAGCAGGTCAAACAGGTCGTCGAGAGCATCCTGACCATCGAGCCGGAGGCGGCCAAGAAGCTGGCCGCCATGCTCGCCCCCCAGTAGCCGCCCGTCTCGCGCGTGTCAGGGACCTGCAGCCGCGAGTCGCCGGACTTCGTGTCCCTGTAGTGAGCGCCGCGGCCTACGGCTTCCGGCCGGCGAAGGCCACGAGCCGTTCTTGTACGGGCGCATCCTCGGCGCACGGCACGGCCTCGGCGAACCCCTGACCCGGGCCGCGAAACTCCGGCCGCATCATCTGCTGCATCATCTGGAGCGTCGTCTCGGCCAGGTCCGCGTCCATGGTGTACGGCCGCCCGAGCGCCTTGGCTAGGTCCCAGGTGTGGAGGAGCTGGTCCGCGAGAACGATGTTGATGCCAACCGCGCCCGGAAGATCGCCGATCGGCATCGCCAGGGTGCGCTCGAGCGCGCCCGGTGTTTGCCACGCGTCCAGCAGCCGCCGTGAAATGCTGGCATAGGAGCCCCCGGGATCGCTCCCCAGCACGTCCACCGGCTGTCGCGGCGGCGGCTCCACCTTGGTGCCGTCGAGCGCCGCGGTGAACCCGATGCAGACACCGGCCATGTGGTTGACGAGCGCCCGGACGTCCCAGTCGGTGCAGGGTGTCGGTTTCGTCAGGTCATCCTCCCGTACGCCGCGAATCACGGCGTTCGCGCCGTCAACGGCGCGCTGTAGCCCGGTGATACTGTCCATCCGATGGCCTCCATGCAGGTCCGTCATGCGCCGCTCCCCGCGGGTCGGGCGTCGGTCGTCTCTGCGGACGAGCTGCCGCGGCGCGTGGCCTGTCAATACACTCTAGGCAGAACAGGCGTTCGAGTCAAGGAAGCATTGATCCACCGGGACGTATTGTGTCGCGGGTGTGACGCGCCGTGCCTGCGCGGGATCGACGGCCGCCCGTCCTCGGCGTACATCCGGTCGAGCTCCGGCGACAGCCCAACCAGTGCCTCGTCGGTCCACCGCTTGATCGCCCGAAGGGGATGATCGCGCGGCACCCGACTCGCCAGGTCCACGAACGCCAGCATCGACACCTTCTAGATCCTGTCGCCCACGCACCGCCACCACTTCACGCTCAGGTGGCCTCATGGTACTCATCGCACCGGCCGCGCCGGTCGGCCGGACGTGACCCGCTAGCCGCCGGTGAGCGGTCGACGGTCGACGGCGAGCCTCTGCAGCAGCTCGACGGCGCGTTCAGGGCCAGGGAGGGCCGCGATCTCGTCGCGCATCCCCTCGGCGGCCCGGCGGTACGAGCCAGGTCCCAGCACCTCGCGCGTGGCCCCTCTCGCAAGGTCGGCGGACAGGTCGGCGGGCTGGATGACGCGGGCGACTCCGAGCGCGGCGCACCGCTCGGCATTCTCCGGCTGGTCGGCGGAGATCGGGACGATGACCATCGGCAAGCCGTGGGTGAGCGCGGCCATGATCGTGCCGGATCCGCCGTGGGTGATGACGAGGTCGCAACGCGGAAAGAGCAACGTCTGCGGGATGTATCGCTCGATGCGGACGTGCTCCGGCTGGGGGCCGAATTGCCCCGGATCCTGGTCCCGTCCGACCGTGACCGCGAGGGTCACCGGCTCGTCCCGGAGGCCCTCGATGAACGCCCGGAAGATATCCGTCCAGTAGTTGAAGATCGTGCCGAGCGTCAGGTAGACGAGCGGTCGCTTCGGCAGGCTGTCTAGCCACTCGGGGAGAGCCTCGTCGCCGGAACGGTCGAACGGCACGGGGCGGAGGTGGTGGGTCGTCGGGGGCAGGGGCACCGCCGGATTGAGGTAGCCGGGCGGGAATGGCGAAAGGTACAGGTAGCGGAACGGCATCGCCAGGTCCGGGTCCGGCGGCAGGCCCGCCTCGACGCGCCGCAGGTTCAACGGCTCCTTAATCAAGTCGTACAGATGCGGGCGGAAGGCGACGGCCTGGATCGCGGCGTGCGGGATCCCCAGGCGCTCCGCCGCGATGCATCCCCCGAACTCGAGGTCATCGCGGACGATGAGGTCCGGCTTCCAGTCGCGCGAGAACTCCAGGAGGTCCGGGACCATCTTCGCCGGGGCGTGCTCGGCGAAGATGCGGCGCCACATCATCGCCGCCCGCTCCTTGCCGACTAGGCCGCGCATCTCGGGCGCGAGCCGCTCCGCATCCCGATCGGTGCTGTCCAGGCCGGCCGGGACGCAGCGGAACCCGGTCCGCTCGACGTTCGGCACGAACTGTGGGGCCGATGCAAAGGTCACCTCGTGGCCTGCTGACGCGACGGCACGGGCGATGGGGACCAGCGGATGCAGCAGCCCCAATCCCGGCCGCACGGTGAAGAGAACGCGCATGACTGCTCTCCCTCGATGCTCGGCGCGGCGTGAACGAAAACCCAACCCTGGCCCAGGCTAGCATCGACACGGATCCCTTGCAAGCAGCGAGTGCCCGACTGCCCGACTGCCCGACCTAGCGGCACCGATGTCTTTTTCAGCAGCCTGCTAGCGCGGCTGGGTGACGACGTTGACGAGGGCGGGGCACCCGGCTTTGACGACCTCGAGCGCTCGGGCTAGAGCGGGACGCAGGACGGTCGGGTCCTCGATCGGGCCTTCGGCCCAGATCCCGAACCCGCGCGCAACGGTGGCGAAGTCGACCAACGGATCCTCGGTGGCGGTGCCGACGGTGTGGTTTTCGAGCGGCCGACCCCGCCGCTCGGCCATCCGCTGGGCGTGCTCCGCCGAATTGTAGTAGCTCCGATTGTTGTGCATGACCATCAGGAGCGGCAGCCGGTCGTG
>JACCZL010000758.1 GCA_013695975.1 Chloroflexota bacterium | reverse complement strand
AACGACCTGGCTCGGGAGCGCGAGGCGTTCTATTCGGAGCTGCCCGAGTTCGGCATGGGGGCGCTCTGGAACGTTCTCGGCGACGCCCTGACGTCGGCGCCGCGGGTTCGCAGCGTGCCCTACATCTGGCGCTACCGCGACGTCCGGCCGCGTCTGCTCCGGGCCGGCGAGCTGGTGACCGCCGAGGAGGCCGAGCGGCGGGTCTTGATGCTCCTCAACCCCGGCCTACCGGACGCGCCGGCCGCCACAGCGACCCTCTTCGCCGGCATGCAGCTCATTCTGCCCGGCGAGATCGCGCCGACCCACCATCATACGCCTTCGGCCCTCCGCTTCATCGTCGAGGGCGACGGCGCCTACAGCGCGGTCGAGGGCGAGATGGCGGTCATGCGCAAGGGTGACTACTTGACGACGCCCAACTGGACCTGGCATGACCACGGCAACGAGTCCGAAGGGCCGATGATCTGGCTCGACGGTCTGGACATCCCGTTCGTCACCAAGCTCGACGCGGTTTTCTTCGAGGAGTATCCCGAGGAGCGCCAGCCGATCGTCAAGCCGATCGACGACTCGATCCGGCGCTGGGGCTCGAACCTGCGCCCGAGCTGGCAGGCCCACGACAAGCTCCACTCGCCCCTCCTGGTTTACCGCTGGACGGCCACCCGAGCGGCCCTCCACGGCCTGCGCGACGACACCGGCAGTCCGTTTGACGGGATCATCATGGAGTACACGAACCCGTACACCGGCGGCCCAACGCTGCCGACGATGGCGGCGTACCTCCAGCTCCTGCGCAAGGGTGAGCAGACCCGCGCCCACCGGCACGTCGCGAGCACGGTCTATCACGTCGCCGAAGGTGGCGGCCACAGCGTGATCGCGGGGGAGCGCTTCGACTGGGAGGAGGGCGACACCTTCGTCGTCCCGACCTGGGCCTGGCACGAGCACGCCAGCGTCGGCGGCGAGGCGGTCCTGTTCTCCTTCAGCGATCGGCCGATCCTCCAGAGTTTTGGGCTCGACCGCGAGGAGGCCCTCGAGAACGGTGACCAATAGGTGAAGCTGGCCATCTTCGACGACCATCGCCTCGGCGCCGTCCTGGCTGACGACCAAACGATCGTCGACCTCACCGGAGGGGTGCCCTGGCCCCACGACCCCGACCCACTCGGGGCTGGCTGGTGGGTGCGGCTCTGTCGCGACTTCGACCAGTTGCGGCCTCGACTGGAGGCGGCAGTTGCGGACGGGCCGAGGCAGCCCCTCGGCTCCGTTCGGCTGCGACCGCCCGTGCTCAACCCGACCAAAATCATCGCCTGCGCGGTCAACTACGCCGAGCACGTCGACGAGATGCGCGACGCCGTGCTCCCGCGCGTCAGCGGCAAGGTTCAGGCCTGGATGCTGGACTTCGACGTCTTCCTCAAGGCTCCGTCCTCAATCGTCGGCCCCGAGGACAGCATCCTGTTACCGGCTGGGCCGACGGTAGATGGCAAGGAGATCCATCACGAGGCCGAGCTGACGCTCGTCGTCAGCCGCGGCGGCGCGAGCATCGCCGAGGCCGACGCGCTCGACCACGTCCTCGGCTACACGATCGGGCTCGACATCACCGTCCGTGGCGAGGGCGACCGCTCCCGTCGCAAGAGCTACGACACCTTCACCCCACTCGGCCCCTGGCTCACGACCCGGGACGAAGTTCCGGACCCTCACGCACTCGCCGTCGAGCTCTCGATCGACGGCGAGATCCGCCAGCGCGCCAACACCGCCGACATGACCGTCCGCATTCCCGGCATCATCGCCTACGCCTCCAGCGTCATGCGCCTGGAGCCCGGCGACGCCATCCTCACCGGCGCGCCACAGGGTGTCGGTCAAATCCACGACGGCGAGGTGATCCACACGACGATCACCCGCCTCGGCGAGATGCGCCTCCCGGTCCGTCGGGAGACCTGATGGTGCCGAGGGCGGGACTCGAACCCGCACGGGTCGCCCCACGCGTTTTTGAGACGCGCGCGTCTACCATTCCGCCACCCCGGCTGGACGTTCGAGATTCTACTCGATTCGGGCTGGCAGGGGCGACGGTGGACGGGCTTGCTCAGCATCGGCGATGCAAGCCAACGACCTCGCCCCTGGATTATGGGACCCAGTCGATGCCGCCGTAGCCGCCGAGATCCATCGCGAAGGTGGCCGTGCCCTGACGATCGACCAGGTAAAGGCCGCGAACGCCGTACAGGGCGAGCAGCGACCCGTCCGGCGACCAGGCGACGCTGATCTCGTCTTCGATCAGTCGGGTGAAGCGGCGGGGCTCGCCACCGTCCACGTCGACCAGGAACACATCCCAGGGCTCGCCGTGGGCGAGCGCGACGCTGGGCATGAGGAGGCCAAACGGGTGGGTCGGAGTGGGCGCGGTCGCCTGGTTTCCGCCGCTGGCTGGAACCGCCAGGGTCCGACCATCCGGTGTGAAACGGGCCGCTCCCAGCAGGCTGAAGCGTCCGGCTGGAATCAGCTCGCGGACGATCTGACCATCTGGACGGGTCAGCAGGAGGGCGTCCCCTGTGCGCTCCCCGCGGACGAGGGCAACCAGCTCGCCGTTCGGAGAGACGGCCGGGAGCGCGCCTTCTCCGACCACGGTTCGCACCCGGGTCGCGACGTCCACGCGCTCGACGCGCTGGACCAGGCGCTGGCCCTCGAGCCCGCTATAGCTAAAGTAGATTGACTGTCCGTCCGGGGCCCAGACCGGCGCCTCGACCGTTGTGCCCGGTCGATCGCGCTCGACCAGGGCGCGGGGCTCGCCGACGAGGTCGGTCAGGTAGATCTCCGAGCTTGCCGCCGAGTCGCCCGAACGGATGTGGTAGAGCGCGTAGGCCGCCGTCTTGCCGTCGGGCGACCAACTGGCGCTCGTCAGGGTGCTCGACGTCCCTGCCTGTACGATCGGGGTGACGGCGCGGGCGGGCAACGTCACGAGAGACAGCCCGGCGTCGAACGGGATGAGCAGGCGGCCGGTCGCGTCGATGCGCTCGGCAGGCCGCTGGCTGGTGATCGGGGCAGCCCCAATCGGCGCCTGCACTGGAGGCCGGCCCCAGAGGCCGGTCAGCACACCGGCCCACCAGCCCAGCAACCCGAGGATCAGCACCACACCGGTCGCGGCGACGGCCGCCG
>JACCZL010000433.1 GCA_013695975.1 Chloroflexota bacterium | reverse complement strand
GCAGGGTCGCGCGCGAGCGCCGTCAGCACCACGCGCTCGAGCCGTGCCGAGACGGCCGGGTTGAGCGAGCGTAGCGGCGGCGGATCGACCGTCAGCCGCTGAGCGAGGACCGCCGCGACGTTCTGGCCCTGGAAAGGCGGCCGGCCGGTCAGCATCTCGTACAGGACGATCGCCAGCGCGTAGACGTCGACCCGGGCGTCGAGATGCTCACCGCGGACCTGCTCCGGCGCCAGGTAGGGTACCGAACCATAGATCTGGCCGGTGTGGAGGGTTCCGGTCGCGTTGGCGGCTCGCGCGATGCCGAAGTCGACCAGTTTGGGCAGGCCGGCGGGGGTCACGATGATGTTGTGGGGCTTGACGTCGCAGTGCAACACGTCGTGGCGGTGGGCGTAGTCGAGCGCCTCGGCCACCCTGGCGGCAATCGCGACCGCTTCTGCCGGGGGGAGCGTCCCCCGTTCGGCCACCAGCTCGCGGACGGTCTTGCCGAGGACCAGCTCCATGACCAGGAAGCTGTGGTCCTCCTGGACACCCGTGTCGAAAACGGTGGCGATGCCCTGGTGGACGAGACGGGCAGCGGCGCGGGCCTCGTGCATGCAGGCGCGCTGGAAGTCGACGTCGCCCGAGCCAGCGTAGGTCAGGACCTTGACGGCGACGTCCCGAGCGAGGAGCCGGTCGTGGGCCCGAAAGACCCGACCCATCCCGCCGCTCCCGATCTCCTCGAGGAGGTCATAGCGTTCGGCGAGTCGGTCGCCCACGCGCGGCCCGCCCGCCGCCAGATTGGACATGCTCCAGCGCTCCCCGCGGCGCGCTCGGCATCGCGCGACCCCGGTCGTTCTCGGGCGACCATCACGAGCCTGCCACCATACTCTAGCATCGGGGAGTCGGGGTGGGCCATCGACGGTTCAGTTGCGCCGATCGGCCTCCGCGAGCTTGGCGAGGAGCTGCTGGATCGGCCCGCCGAGGTGCTCGTCGCGTCGGACCGTCTGGAGCAGCGACTGCAGCGCCGTCTGGATCAGGTCGCGTTCGGTGGCGTTCAGGGCCACTGGCACCGTTCGCTCCCGTGCCGCCAGGGCCGCTCTGGTTGCGTCCCCGATCGGGCCAGTGTGGACGTCTGCCGCCGCTTCGGCGTTGTCGGCCATCGCCAACGGGGCCTCGTCCGAGTCCTCCGCGCGGATCGCCAGGACGAGGGCCGGTGCGTTGGCCATGATCGCCTCGGCGACGTGCTCGCTCGCCACCCGAGCCAGCCCCAGCCGGCCATGGGTGGCCACCGCGACCAGCGCGCAGTGGCGCTCGGCGGCGGCGTCGGCGATCACCTCGGCGGCGTTGCCTTCGAGCACCACCCCCTCCGCCCGCACGCCCCGTTCCCTCATCGCCGCGACGGTGGCGTCGAGATAACTCTGGGCGGCTGCCTCGAGCGCGGCGTGCTCGGCCGGTTCAACCGTGAACGGGCCGGTCAACCAGCCGACGACCGACCGACGGAGCGCCGGCACGACGCGAACCAGCAGCAGCGAGCCGCCCATGAGCGCGGCCAGGTCCGAGGCTGGCTGGAGCGCCGCCTCCGCCAGCGTCGAGCCCTCCAGTGGCACCAGTACCTTGAGCGCCTCCCCCTCCGGCAGGGTCTCCGGGGCGCCAGACCGAACGAGCAGGAGTGGCGCCGACACCCGGTGCAGAATTTCCAACGCTTCGTCGCCGTAGATCCAGCGGCCCAATCCGGAGCGGCTGCGGGTGGCCATGACGATCAGGTCGACGCCGTCGGACTCGGCTTGCTGGGCGATCGCCTCGGCGGCCTCGCGAGCGACGTCGGCGAGCTGGCGGAAGGGCAGGCTTGGCCGTGTGACCTGGCCGACGAGCAGGCCGTGCTCCTCATGCGGACTGTAGGGCGTCGCCAACCGACAGTGTACGTTTGGCCCGAGCCGCTCGCAGACGGTTCCCAGGTATGTGTCGGCCTCAGCCTGGGCGCCGGACTCGGCGCCGTCGACATCCATCGCGTCCATACTGGAGAAGACGCGGGCCAGGGGCGGCCGAGCCAGGACCAGCTCCGCGCCGGCCCGCGCGGCAAGCTGCTCGGCCAGCGGAAGCGCCTGCTCGGCCAGCTCCGACCCATCCAGCGGGATCAGGATTCGGCGGAGGTCCATGGGGGAGACTATCGCAGCATAAACGACGCGGTGTCGGCGCCGGTTGCCCCGTCGGGGGCGGTCACGAGGACGCCGACGGCGACCACGCCCGACGGTGCGTCTGGCGTCCAGGACACCGTCGTGGCGCCGTCCGCGTTGGTCGGCGGCGCGGTCAGGGGGCTGGAGCTGGATGATGGGACCGTCGAGACCTCGACCGCGGCGTTCGCGACCGGCCGCCCGTCGCGGGTGACGCGGATCTCAACCGTCTGGGGCCCATCGTCCAGCTCGGCGAAGCGTGGGATGACCTCGACGCTTAACGACGTGGGGCCCAGGCCAGTCTGCGCGCCGGTCGAACCCGGCGTTCGAGCGGGGTTGGCCCCCGTGGCTGGTGTCGCGGTCGGCGTCGGCGTCGGCGTCGTCGCGGTCGCCGAGGTGGTCGCGGTGGGGGTCGGCGTGGCCGTCGTCGAGCTGCTCGG
>JACCZL010000736.1 GCA_013695975.1 Chloroflexota bacterium | reverse complement strand
GTTGAGGACGACGCCTTCCTCGCGACCGGTGTCGCCATCTTCAACGGGGCGCGGATCGACGTCCGCGCCGAGGTGCGGATCAACGGCGTCGTCCACCTGAACACGGCGCTGCCACCGGACACGACCGTGCCGATCGGCTGGGTCGCCGACCGCGACCCAGCCGAGATCCTGCCGCCCGGCGACCACGAGCGCATCTGGGCGATCCAGGAGCCGCTCGACCCGCTGCTGGCCGACGCCAACGAGTGGGCCCGCGACCTCCCGCCGGCCCAGGTGCTCAGCCAGATTGGCAGCCCCTTCGCCGATCAGCCCGACCAGACCCAGGAACTCGATCATGCCGCATGATCTCCAAGGAAGCATTTAGCGGTCGAGCCAGGCATCCCCGAAGAGCTCGAAGCCGTCGTGGCTGATCCGTGCTCCCTTGAGCTGTCTGGCCGCCAGGTTGATCAGCGGACGCTCGCAGACGACCAGGACGAACGCCTCGTCGACGAGGAGCTGGCCGAGCTGCCGGTAGATCTCGCGGCGGCGCCCCTCGTCGAGCGTCGTCGCGCCCTCGGCGATCAGCCGACTGTACGCCTCGGACTTGTACTGGGTCGACCCGTTCGTCGGACTGTAGGTCTGGAGCGCCCCGAAGATCGTCGACGGGTCCTTGTTGGTCTGGTTGCTGCTGTGGACCGCCATCTGGTACTCGCCCTTGAGGAACCGCTGCCGGTAGACGGCGGCCTCGGGGTCCTCGATCTTCAAGCGGACGCCGATCTTGGCCAGGTCGGCCTGGATGATCTGGGCCGCCTGGGCCCGCTCGATCGCGATCGACGAGCTCGCCTGGACGGTCGCCTCGAAGCCGTTCGGGTGGCCGGCCTCGGTCAGCAGGCGCTTGGCCCGTTCCAGGTCGAATGTGGCGTGGCTGTTGAGCGCCTCGTCGTAGCCGACGATGCCCTTCGGAAAGGGGATCTGCATCGGCGCCGCCGTGTCGCTATAGGCGACCTGGCCGATCCGCTGGCGGTCGACCGCCCAGTCGACCGCCTGGCGGACCAGCTTGTTGTCGAACGGCGGCTGGGTGACGTTCATCAGCACGTTCAGGACCTGGCCGCCCGGAGGGGCCGAGATTCCCTGGAGGCTCGGGTGGTCCTTGAGACGGGCGACCTCGGTGAAGGCCGGGTACGACAGCATGTCGACGGTGCCGGTTTCCAGGTTCGCCGACATCGTCTGCTGGTCCGGCAGGACGCGCAGGACGACTTCGTCGAGCAGGGGCCGCTCCCGGTTCCAGTACTGCTCGTTGCGGACGAAGCGGGCCTGGTCGCCGGGCCTCCACTCGGCCAGCTTGAAGGGGCCGGTCCCAACCCCCTTCGTCTTGAGATCGTCGGCGCTCTGGCGGTCCAGGACGTAGAACAGATGGAGCAGCTCGAAGGGCGCGGGGTTCGGCGACGCGTAGTGGAAGATGACCGTGTAGGGGTCGGGCGCCTCGGCCCGCGCGACCGTCTGGGCGAGGACGCGCGTGTTCGCGCCGACCGCCGGATCCTGAGACCGCATCAAGTTCCAGAGGACATCGTCGGCGTTGAAGTCGCGGCCGCTGTGGAACGTGACGCCCTTGCGGAGGTTGAGCTTGACGCTCATGCCGTCCGGCGCCAGGTCCCAGGACTCGGCAAGCCGCGGCTGGGGCTTCAAGTTCTCGTCGTAGAGCGCCAGCACGTCGAACAGCGAGTTCGTCATCGAAACGTTGCCGAGCGCGAAGTTCGTCGGGTCGAAGTTGAACAGGTCGATCCGCCGTCCGACGGTCAGCTTCCCGCCCCGCTTACCGATTGCCACGGCCGGAGCCTGGGTCGCGGACGGCTTGGCGGCCGGGGTGGCGGCCCCCGCCGACGGAGCGCCGGTGGGCTTGGCCGCGGGTTTGGGGGGCTCGGTGGGCTTGGGCGGGGCGGCCGTCGGACTGGACGTCGAGATCGGCGCACAGGCCGCGCCAAGCGCCACCACGCCGGAGAGGCCGAGCAGTCGCAGGGCGCGGCGCCGAGAGATGCGGATAGCGTTGGACATGGGCTCCCTCCTGATGGGCGGGACGGACTCCGCCGGCGCCAGCTTGGCGGCGCGCCCCGATCATAGCAGCCGGCGACCCGGCGGCAGGCGACGGTGATCCTGCTACACTCGGGCCAAAGAGGAGATCCGAGCGGCGTGCTGATCGACGGGCACACCCACATCGGCCGGCTGCACGGGTGGCGCTGGGAAGCCGAGCTGTTGCTGGCCTCGGCGGACGAGATCGGCGCCGACGTGGTGCTCTGCAGCCACCTCGCCAGCATCTTCTACTCCCTTGACGATGGCAATCGAGAGCTCGGCGAGGCCATGCGCGATCACCCCGGGCGGCTGCTCGGCTACGTCGCGATCCCCTCGGGTCGACTCGGGCCGGCGGCGGTCGAGGCGATCGACCGCTACGTCGGCGAATACGGGATGGTCGGGGTCAAGATCTACTCGACGCCGCGGGCCAAGGCGCGGCCCGAGCGCCTGCTCTCGGTGGCCGAGCCGGGCATGCTGCCGGTCGTCGAGCACACCGCGACGCTGCACCTGCCGGTGTTGGCCCATGCGACGCCCGACGAGAGCGCCTGGCTGGCCGAGCGGGTGCCGGAGGCCACGATCGTGATGGCCCACATGGGCGGGACGGCGATCGCCGAGGGCGACTGGGTCCGGGCGATTGACGCCGCGGCGGCCTGGCCGAACGTGTACCTCGACACGGCGTCCTCGACCGTCGACGCCGGCATGCTCGAGCTCGCGATTGAGGCGATCGGCGCCGAGCGGATCCTCTTCGGGACCGACACACCGCTCCTTGACCCGCACGCCCAGCTCGCGCGCGTCATCGGAGCCGATCTGACCGACTCGGATCGAGCGCTGATCCTGGGCGAGAACCTGGCCCGCCTCCTCGGCCTTGGAGAGCGCCCGTGATCGTCGACGCGAGCCCGTTCTTCGGCGAGTGGCCGTACTGGCGCCTGCCGAGTCCCGGCGAAGCCGGCCTGCTGGCGACGCTCGACCGCTGGAAGGTTGGGCATGCCGCCGTCAGCTCGACCAGGGCGCTGCTGCTGGATGGGCCGTCCGGCAACGCCGAGG
>JACCZL010000725.1 GCA_013695975.1 Chloroflexota bacterium | reverse complement strand
CAGCCCCCCCGAGCTCGGGGGGGGCTGGGGGGGCGACTCTGCGCCGAGTATTCGTAGGAGGCATAGAGCTCATAGCGATAGCTCGCCTAAAATGCGTCTGCGAGCTCCTCGTCGGCGCTCTGGCCGTTCTCGGCGACGACCAGGACCGGCGCCCGCGCAGCGAGCGTCTGGCCCCGGATCTGGCGCTCGATCTCGTCGCGGATCTCGGGGTTGCGGCGCAGGAACTCCTTGGCATTCTCGCGGCCCTGGCCGAGCCGGGTCTCGCCGAAGGTGAAGAAGGCCCCCGCCTTGCGGACGATCGCCAGCTCGACCCCGAGGTCGAGCAGACCACCCTCCTTGGAGATGCCCTCGTTGTACATGATGTCGAACTCGGCCGTCCGGAACGGCGCCGCGACCTTATTCTTGACCACCCGCACCCGCGCCCGGCTGCCGACCACCTCGGTGCCCTGCTTGATCGACTCGATCCGCCGCACGTCCAGTCGCACCGACGAGTAGAACTTCAGCGCCCGACCGCCCGGTGTGACCTCGGGGCTGCCAAACATCACCCCGACCTTCTCGCGGAGCTGGTTGGTGAAGACAACCGCCGTCTTCGAACGGCTGATCGCGCCGGTCAGCTTGCGCAGCGCCTGCGACATCAAGCGCGCCTGAAGCCCGACGTGAGTGTCGCCCATGTCGCCCTCGAGCTCTGCCCGTGGCACCAGCGCAGCCACCGAGTCGACCGCCACGAGGTCGAGCGCCCCGCTGCGGACCAACGCCTCGGCGATCTCGAGTGCCTGCTCGCCGGTGTCGGGCTGCGAGATGAACAGGTCGTCGATCTGGACGCCGCAATGGCCAGCGTAGGTCGGATCGAGCGCATGCTCGGCGTCGATCAAGGCCGCCACCCCACCGGTCCGCTGCGCCTCGGCGATGATGTGCTGGACGATGGTCGTCTTGCCGGACGCCTCGGGACCGTAAATCTCGGTCACCCGACCGCGCGGAATGCCGCCCACGCCGAGCGCGATGTCGAGCGCGATCGACCCGGTGGGGATCACTTCGACCACCATCCGCGAATGCGCTTCGCCAAGCTTCATAATCGAGCCCTTGCCAAACTGCCGCTCGATCTGGGCCACCGCGAGCTCGATCGCCTTGGCCTTGTCCGAGTCCGCCATCCTCTCCTCCTCCGCGCCAAGGGCGCCACGACTATGGATCGCACACCTTATTATAGTACAAACGTTCTAATTCCCGCTGGACTCCACCAGCCTCCCGACCAGATCGTACTCCAGCGCCTGCGTGACTTCAACGGCCACGATCTCGCCCGTTTGCGCCACTCCATCGACGAAGACGAGCCCGTCGACTTCGGGGGCGTCGCGGCGGCTTCGGCCGATCCGCATCGTTCGCTCCCCGAGCTCGCCTTCGCCTTCGACCAGAACCTCGATCTGTCGCCCGACCAGGGCACGATGAGCCTCCAGCGAGGCGGCGCGAGCCGCCACCATCAGCTCGTGTCGGCGGCGCTGCTTGACGCCCCGCGCGACACGGTCCTCGTGGTCGAAGGCCGCCGTCCCCTCCTCGTCCGAATAGGTGAAGACGCCGACGCGACCGAACCCGAGCGTCTCGATTGAGCGCTGCACGTGTCGGTGCTCCTCCTCAGTTTCGCCCGGGAAGCCGACGATGAAGGTCGTGCGGATCGTGATGTCCGGCACGATCGCGCGGATCCATGCCATCAGCTCCTCGACCGGACGATGCGGCCGCCGCATCCGCTTCAGGGTCGCTGGATGGGTGTGCTGCAGCGGCAGGTCCAGGTACCGGCAAAGCTGCGGACGCTCTTCCATCACCCGTAGGAAACGCTCGCTGACGTGGCTCGGGTACGCGTACATGACTCGCAACCAGGGCAGGCCAGGGTAGGTGTCGCAAATCCGCTCGAGCAGCTCGGCCAGCCCCTCGCGCGCGCCCCAGTCGCGGCCGTAGTTCGTACTGTCCTGGGCAACCAGGACGACCTCGCGGACGTCCTGCTCCAGCAGCTCCCCCACCTCGCGCAGGATCAGCTCAGGCGACTTGCTGCGCAGCAGTCCCTTCATGTTGGGGATCGCGCAAAAGGCGCACTTCTGGTTGCAGCCGTCAGAGATCTTCACGTAGGCGCTCGGGCCGGTCGCCGCGCGCCGCGGCATCTCGAGGTCGAGCGCCCCGGCCGGCGCGATCTCGATAAGATCGAGCGACGAGCCCGGCTGGCGAACCTGCTCCGCCGGGAGCACGGTCAGCTCCTCCGCGAAGCGTGGCACCGTCGTCCAGTTACGCGCCCCGACCACCGCGTCGATCTCGCCGATCTCGGCGGCCAGCTCCCCGCCGTAGCGTTCGGTCAGGCACCCGGTCGCCAGTAATCGCTGCCCGGGCCGCTTGCGCTGCCCCAGTTCGAGCAGGGTATCGATCGACTCTTGTTTAGCGGCGTCGATGAAGCCACAGGTGTTGACGACGATCAGATCCGCATCGTCGGTCGCGGCAACGTTCTCGAAGCCCTGACCGACCAGGAGCTGCTGGATCGCCTCCGAGTCGACCTGGTTCTTCGAGCACCCGAGCGACACCAGGCTAAAGCGCTTGCTCGCAGACACCCTACTCCCGCTCCCAGCGGGCGACGACGACGTCTCCGCGCGCCCCGAGCGGCCCCTGGGCGACCCCGTTTACAAAGACCTGGACCCCGGCCGCGTTCCCGACCCGCATCCGCACCTGCTGCTCCGCCGTAAAGGCGCGCCGGAACCCCGCCGGCGCGGTCTCCGCCATCACCGACCGTCCGTCCACCCAGACCTCCATCCAGCTCCGCTCCGTGACTCGCGCCTCGACCGCGAGCCCGCGTACTTGCGTCGGCGTGGGCGCGGCTGCCAGGCTCGGTGGACTCGGGCTCGGGCTGGCGACTGCCGCGAGCGCCGGTCCTGAACCCTCCGGCTTCGGGAGCGCCGTCGGCGGCCCCACTCTTGACGTCGCCGCCTGCTCGACCTGATCCAAGCTTTCGACGAAGGAAGTATACTGCGACCAGAGATATGTCAAGAGCAGCCCAGCCATAACCAGTCCAGCAAGGAGCACGGCCGGGCGGATCGTGATCGCCCGCGGAGCATTGAGCTGGGCCGGTATCGGCCTCACCTCCGACTGTTCGGCGACGCCGCCGCGAGGTCCGAACAGGTCGATCATCGCGTCCGGGTTCAGCCCCAGATAGCGGCTATACGTTCGGATGAACCCCCGCGTGTAAACGGCCGCCGGCAGTCTGGGCTCGTCCTCGACCTCGAGCGCTTCCAGGTAGCGCCGATGTATGTGGGTTTCGCGCTCGGCGTCGCTCAACGACGCGCCGAGATCTTCCCGCGCCTGGCGCAGGGTCTCACCAAAGGTGCCCATCGCGCTCCGTATGCGTCGCTCCCCGCGGACGTTTCTCGTCCCACACTCAGTGGAGCTTAGGGCAATCGGACGCCCAACCGCCACGTGGGCGCGGTCGCCGGCGGGCCGCCCGCTCACGCTCGGCAGACGAATCCCTATGCCGGATCAGGACCGCGAGCACGAGACCCATTTGAGGCCAGCCCCGATTTGACAGGGGGCGACCGCTGCCCTATACTCGTTGCCAGCGAGATCCCGCGTGCGAGCGAGTGGACCTTGATGTTTCGATCGGCGTACTTTTACTTTAGGTCAGGCATGACGGAGCTGCTGCGCCAGCGCTAGCAGGTTTCGAGACTCCGTCGTGCCGTGAAGCAGAGGGAACACCCTCTGCTTCTTGCTTGTACGGGAGAGTTCGACAACGTCCGGCAGGCCCAACGACAGGGAGGGGGCAGACGTGATCGTGGTGATGGGTAGTCACGCGGCACAGGTACAGGTCGACGGGGTCGTCAATCGCCTGAAGGAGTTCGGGCTCGGCGCCCACATCTCTGGCGGTACCGAGCGGACGGTAATCGGGGTGATCGGCGTCGGGTTTCCACCGGAGCTGCCAGAGCTGATGGAGCTGCTGCCTGGCGTCGACCACGTGACGCGGATTACGAAGTCCTACAAGCTCGCCAGCCGCGAGTTCCGACCGACCGACACGATCGTTCACGTCGGCGACGTCAGCATCGGCGGCGACGAGCTCGTCGTCATGGCCGGCCCCTGTTCGGTCGAGAATCGCGAGCAGCTCCTCCAGACGGCGCGGGCCGTGAAGGCGGCCGGAGCGCGGATCCTCCGTGGCGGCGCGTTCAAGCCGCGGACCTCTCCTTACAGCTTCCAGGGCCTCGGCGTGAACGGTCTCGAGCTCCTCGCCGAAGCCCGCGAGGAGACCGGCCTGCCGATCATCACCGAAGTGCTCGAACCTGGCGACGTCGCGACGGTCGCCAGGTTCGCCGATGTCCTTCAGATCGGCGCCCGCAACATGCAGAACTTCCCCTTGCTCAAGGAAGCGGGTCGCACCGACAAGCCGATCATGCTCAAGCGAGGGCTGGCTGGAACGATCGACGAGTGGCTCCACGCCGCCGAATACGTCATGGCCGCCGGAAACTTCCAGGTCATCCTCTGTGAGCGGGGCATTCGGACCTTCGAGACCTCCGTCCGCAACACCCTCGACCTCAGCGCGGTGCCGGTCATCCGTCGCTTGAGCCACCTGCCGATCGTCGCCGACCCGAGCCACGGGACCGGCAAGTGGTACCTGGTCAAGCCGATGGCCCTCGCCGCGCTCGCCGTCGGCGCGCACGGCCTGCTGATCGAGGTCCATCCTTCACCAGACCACGCCCTGTCGGATGGGCCGCAGTCGCTCAACTTCGAGAACTTCGCCGACCTGATGGACGGCCTACGCTCGCTGGTGGTTCCGCTCGGGCGGCGGGTCGGGAGCGCTGAGCCGGCGGCAGTTCCGGCGTGAGCCCAACATCGGCGACAGCGCCTGGTCCGGGTAGCGTCGACGTCCGGCCCCCCCGCCGCCTACGCGGCGCCGTCCGCGTGCCGGGCGACAAGTCGATCTCGCATCGCGCCGCGATCATGAACGCCTTTGCCCGCGGCCGGGCCCGGATTACAAACTTCTCGACCGGCGCCGACTGCCAATCGACCCTCGCATGCCTCAGGACACTTGGCGTCCAGCTCGAGTGCGAGCCGGGCGATGGGGGACGCGGGCCGACCGTCACGATCGCCGGGGCCAGCGGACGCTTCGTCGAGCCGATCCTCCCGCTCGACGCGGGTAACTCCGGCACGACGATGCGGCTGCTGGCGGGGCTCCTGGCCGGTCAATCGATCTTTTCCGTCCTGGCTGGCGACGCCTCGCTCAGCGCCCGCCCGATGCTCCGTGTCGTCGAGCCTTTGCGGCAGATGGGCGCCCACATTGCAGGGCGCCAGGCTGGACGCTTTGCCCCACTGGCCATCACCGGCGGCCCACTCCGCGGGCTCGACTACACCGCTCCGGTGGCGAGCGCCCAGATCAAGTCCTGCGTCCTGCTGGCCGGCCTCCAGGCGCAGGGTGAGACAGTCGTCCGTGCCCCGGCCGCTTCCCGCGATCACACCGAACGCCTGCTCCGGGCGCAGGGTGCCCGGGTCCGCGAGGAGGGTTCGGTCGTCAGTGTCACCGGCGGGGCTCAGCTCGCGGCAGTCGACGTCGACGTGCCCGGCGACTTCTCGGCAGCGGCCTACTGGCTGGCGCTCGCCTGCGCCCATCCTGACGCCGTGATCACCGTCCGCGACGTCGGTATCAATCCCGGCCGCGTCGGCCTCCTCGATATCCTGCGCGAGATGGGCGCCGACGTCGAGGTCCTCGACGAGCGGACGGTCGCCGGCGAGCCGCGCGCGGACCTGGTCGCCAGGAGCAGTGTGCTGCACGGCGTGACGGTCGCCGAGGAGCTCGTGCCGCGGGCGATCGACGAGCTGCCGCTCGTGGCCGTGCTCGCGCTCTTCGCCGACGGGGTCACCGAGATCCGCGATGCCGCCGAGCTACGGGTCAAGGAGAGCGACCGGATCACCAGTCTTGCGCGGGAGCTGGTTCGGCTCGGAGGACAGGTCGAAGAGCTGCCCGACGGCTTGCGCATCGTCGGCGGTGTCCCACTGGAGGCGGCCGCGTGCGACTCGCATGCTGACCATCGCCTGGCGATGAGCCTCGCTGTGGCGGGCCTGGCCGGCGCGGGGGTTCGCATCGGCGCCGCGGAGTGCGTGGCGATCTCCTATCCCGCCTTCTGGGACCACGCCCGCGCGCTCGGAGGCGACGTCGGACTACTGGAGCCTGTCGGATGTCCCTAAAGGCGCTGACCTTCCTCACGGCCGGCGAGTCCCACGGTCCGCAGCTCACGATCCTCGTCCAGAACATGCCAGCCGGTCTCCGACTATCGGCAGACGCCGTCGACCACCAGCTACGCCGACGTCAGGGCGGTCACGGCCGCGGCGGACGGATGAAGATCGAGAAGGACCGAGTCCAGTTCGTCGGCGGCGTCCGACACGGGTACACCCTGGGCAGCCCGATTGCCATGGTCATCCCAAACCTCGACTGGCAGAACTGGCAGGGTAGGATGGCCGTCGAGGCGCCCCCAGACCCGTCACAGGCAATGGCCGAGGGCCCTGCCCCCTCCCGGGTGACCCAGCTCCGCCCCGGCCACGCCGACCTGGCCGGCGCAGTCAAGTACGCCCACGACGACGTCCGTAACGTCCTCGAGCGCGCCAGCTCCCGCGAGACCGCCTCACGGGTCGCCGCCGGCGCCGTGGCGCGGGTCTTGCTCGAGCACTTCGGCGTCGAATTGAGGAGTCACAGCCTCCGAATCGGTCCGGTCGAAGCGGACGTACCGACCTCGATCCGCGGCGAGTACGGCGGCTCAAAGGACCCGACGATCGCCCAATTCTGGGATCGGGTCGAGGCGTCCGACGTCCGCTGCGCCGACGCCGCCTCGAGTGCTCTGATGATCGAGCAGATCGACGCCGCCCGCACCGCCGGCGACACCCTCGGCGGCGTTTTCGAGGTCGTCGCCTACGGGCTCCCGATCGGCTTGGGAAGCTACTCGCAGTGGGACGAAAAGCTAGATGGGCGGCTGGCCGGCGCCCTCCTCAGCATCCCGTCGATCAAGGGAGTCGAGATCGGCGACGGGTTCGCCGAGGCCGCGCGACGCGGCTCCACGGTCCACGACGTCATCGAGTATGACCCACAACGGGGCTGGTCGCGCCAGACCAACAACGCCGGTGGGACCGAGGGCGGTGTGACCAACGGCGCTCCGCTCGTGGTCCGCTGCGCCGCGAAGCCGATCTCGACCCTCATCAAGCCGCTGCCGTCGGTCGACCTGGCCAGCAAAGCGGAGAGCCCGGCCCACGTCGAGCGCAGCGATGTCTGCGTGGTGCCGGCCGCCGGCGTCGTCGGCGAAGCGATGGCCGCGCTCGTGCTGGCGGACGCCTTCCGCCAGAAGTTCGGCGGCGACAGCGTGGCCGAGATTAGCCGGAACCTCGAAGCCTATGTCGCCACCTACCGACCTTCCTAGTCGCCTTGGGCCACCGGCCGCGACCCCGCGGCCCCGCGCACCGCGCAACCTGGTTTTGGTCGGGCTGAGCGGCTCGGGCAAGACCACCGTTGGACGCCTGGTCGCCGGCCGGCTCGGCTGGCGCTTCGTCGACACCGACGATGAGATCAGGCGGAGGAGTGGCCAGACCGTCCAGGAGGTCTTTCGCGATCGAGGAGAACCCTACTTCCGCGCGATCGAGGCCGAAGTGGTCCAGGAGGCGTGCGCCCGAGTGGGCCACACCATCGCCACCGGCGGCGGCGCGGTCCTCGATGCGTCCAACCGCGCCTGCATGCTGAGCGGCAACGTCGTCGTCTTCCTCGAGAGTCCGCCCGAGATCCTGGCCGAGCGCCTCGCGACCAGCATCCGCCGCGAGCCACGCCCGCTCCTGGCGGGCGGCGAGGACCGGAGCAGGCTCGTGGCGCGCCTGCGCCAGCTTGCCGACGAGCGGTCGGAGCATTACCGTTGCGCCCACCACGTCGTCCAGACCGAGACCCACACACCAGGGGAGGTCGCCGATGTCGTCG
Organism: Chloroflexota bacterium; assembly: GCA_013695975.1. Taxonomy (GTDB): domain Bacteria; phylum Chloroflexota; class UBA6077; order UBA6077; family JACCZL01; genus JACCZL01. The sequence goes on along the minus strand of JACCZL010000725.1, from coordinate 587 downwards.
CTCGGCTCGTCCAGAAGCAGTAGCCCGCCGGACGTCGACGCCGTTCAGCCCGTCGACATCCGCGCCGGTGTCAGCCGCTACCAGGCCTGGGTCGGTCCAGGGCTCCTGGTCAGCCTCCCGACCCTCCTCGATCGCGCCGGCCTGGCCGGTCGGCCGCGGATCGTCGCCGATCGCAACGTCTGGTCCGCGCACGGTGAGGCTGTGGAAGCGGCTCTCCGCGCGGCCGGCCGCGACATCGGGGTGGCGCTTGTGCCGAGCGGCGAGGAGCGCAAGTCGCTGACTGAGGCCGAGCGGCTCTGGGATTGGCTCCTCGAGGTCGGTACCGACCGAGGCGACTGCGTCGTGGCAGTTGGCGGCGGCGTCGTCGGCGACCTGGCTGGGTTCGTCGCCGCCACGTTCTTGCGGGGCCTTCCGCTGATCCACGTCCCGACCACCTTGCTCGCTCAGGTGGACTCGAGCATCGGTGGCAAAGTCGCGATCAACCACCGTCTAGGCAAGAACCTGATCGGAGCCTTCCATCAGCCCGCCCTCGTCCTTGCCGACACCCGACTCTTGGAGAGCTTGCCGCCGCGCGAATATCGTGCCGG
>JACCZL010000022.1 GCA_013695975.1 Chloroflexota bacterium | reverse complement strand
GTGTGCGCCCTTCGGTTGGCGCTCGGCGACTTGAGCCGAAGGGCGCACGCCGTGCGCCCCTACGAGAGCGGCTGCTCGCGCTCTATCCGCGGCTGCTGGCCTGGCACCGCTACCTCGCGACGGCCCGCGACCCTGACGGCTTGGGGCTGCTCACGATCTACCATCCCTGGGAGAGCGGGACCGACAACTCGCCGCGCTGGGACGTGCCCCTTTCGAACGTCGTCGTCGGCCTGGTGCCGCCTTACACGCGACGCGACCTCGGGCACGTCACGGACCCGTGGCAGCGGCCGACCCACGCCGAGTACGACCGCTATCTCTGGCTGCTCGAGTCGCTGAAGGCGGCCCGATACGAGGACGCCGCCGTCCACCGGGATCATCCCTTTCTCGTCAAGGACATCCTGGCGAGCGCGATCTTCGTCCTCGCCAACCACGCGCTGGCCCGTCTGGCCGAGTGGCTCGGCGCACCGCGGGACGAGCGGGATGAGATTGCCGCCTGGGCCGACCGATTTGGGCGCGCCGTCGAGGGCCGATGGGACGCGACCGCGGGCCTGGCATTCGACCTCGATCTCCGGACCGGGCGGCGGATCGTTGTCAGCACCCTGGCGGGGCTCGCCCCGCTCCTGGTGCCGGGCCTGCGGGCCGACCTCGTGGCGGCGCTCGCGCGGCAGCTTGCCGGCCCGAGCTTCGCCTCGGCCCCGGGTCTGGTGTATCCAGTCGTCCCGAGCACGACACCAGGGTCGCCCGGCTTCCACCCGCGGACGTACTGGCGTGGTCCGCTCTGGCCGTTCGCCAACTGGCTGCTGTGGTGGGGCCTGCGCCAGCACGATCAGCAGGAGGCCGCGGCCACGATACGCCGGGCGAACCTCGCGCTGCTGGCCGGGTCCGGCGCCCGCTTTAGCGAGTACTTCGAGCCGTTCACCGGCGAGCCGCTCGGCTCGCTTGACCAGTCCTGGACCGCCGCCGTCGCCCTCGACTGGCTGGCAGCAGAGGGGTAGCGTTGGGGCGGGTTTGGCACGCACCGTGCGAGTTGCCAGGCGGGAGGAAACGTTCATGACTAGTGATAGCGCCGATCTGTTGATCCAGTCGGGCGACCTGGTCGGGCGAGAGACTCAGCTCCGTGAGGCGTTGCGCCGGCTGCCCGGCGTCACGTCGGTCGGAGAGCTCGCCCGCGATGCCGCATCCATCGAGGCGCGCATCCGCGTCGAGTTCGACGCCGGCGCGACCAACCCGCTGATCATGAAGGATGCCCTCTCGCGCGAGGGCTTCACGATCCTGTCGGCCAGCGAGGAGGGCTGAGCACGGGCTGGTCGCGGGGATGGACGAGGAGATGAGCGGCGACTCGGCGGGCGCGGCCGGTATACTCTCAGCGCACCATGGATATCCTGGCCGGCGACCCGCGCTTCCCTCGGTTCGTCGCCCTGCTGGTCGGGTTCCTGCTCGTCGTCCTCTGGCTCCGCGCCCAGCCCGAGTGGCTCCTGGTCGTACTGCCGCTCTTCGCGCTCACCTTCCTCGGTTTCGACCGCCTGGCCGACGGCTCCGCGTCACTGATCTCCTCCGGCGAGGGCGCCCGTCTGGCCGTCGGCGCCCTCCTGATGGCCGGCCCGGCCTTCGCGGTTGGCTTCGCCCTCGGTCGCCGAGTCCGACGGCCAAATCAGGACGGCGCCCGAGCCCCCGTCGACGTCAGCCCGGCCCCGACTGAGGACACCGTCGTCCTCCCGCGCTCGGAGCCAGCCGGCCGACCCTAGCGCTCGCAACCTTCGAGGAGCGACGCTTTTCGGGCTCACCTCGTACAATTCGGTCGAGTCTGGGAGCGCATGAGATGGCGACCGCACAAGGAGTGGAGGAGCGTGTCCAGAAAGCGCTCCCGCACCTGTCTGCCGGGCAGGTCGAAGACCTTGCCCACGCGGTGAAACGCCTCGTCGAGGCCTACCGCCCGGACCAGGTATACGTGTTCGGCTCGCAGGCCCGCGGAACACCACGACCCGAGAGCGACATCGACCTGATGGTTGTGGTACCGACGGCCGACGAACCCACCTACCGCCTCGCCGCGGCGGCTTACGGTGCAATAGCCCCGAGTCGCCTACCGCTGGAAATCGTGTTCATGACCCGCCATGACTTCAACACGCGGGTACCCGCGGTGGCGTCGCTACCAGCGACCATTCTCCGCGAGGGACACCTGCTCTATGCGGCCTGAGGCACTCGACGAGGCCCGAGAGTGGCTCGAGCGCGCCGAGCTAGACCTTCAGCTAGCCGACCGCGCCCTGAGGGTACCACCGGCCCTCATGGGAGGGGCGGCGTACCACGCGCAGCAGGCGGCGGAGAAGGCGCTGAAAGCGTACCTGGCCGCGCATGACGAGCCGTTCCCGCTGACCCACAACCTGAATCGGCTCCTCCCGCTCTGCGAGGCGATCGACTCGGACTTCGGGCAGTTCACGACGGCCGCACGATCCCTCGTCCCGTTCGCCACCGAGTTCCGGTACCCCGGCGGGCCAGTCGAACCCGCGTT
>JACCZL010000666.1 GCA_013695975.1 Chloroflexota bacterium | reverse complement strand
GGCAGGACGTGCTGTCCTCGCTCAACCCGGGCCAGCAGGTCGTGAAGATCGTCTCTGACGAGCTCACCACGCTGATGGGGGGCAGCGGGCGCGACCTCGCCTTCGCGAAGCCCGGGCCGACCGTGATCCTCCTGGCCGGTCTACAGGGCTCTGGTAAGACAACCGCCGCCGGCAAGCTGGCGCGCCACCTGCATGACGAGCACGGGATGGACGTGGGCGTGGCCGCGTGCGACGTGTACAGGCCCGCTGCTGTCGACCAGTTGATCAAGGTCGGTGCCCAGGCGGGCGCGCACGTGTACGAGCAGGGCACCGGTCGCGACCCGGTGGACATCGCAGAGTGGGCGCTCGACCAGGCCAAGCAGGACCGCCGCGACGCGCTGATCGTCGACACGAGCGGCCGGCTCCACGTGGACGAGGACCTGATGAAGGAGCTCGCCGAGATCAAGAAGCGCACGAAGCCGCACAACGTGCTGCTCGTGGTCGACGCGATGACGGGCCAGGACGCGGTGAACGTGGCGGAGCAGTTCGCCGAGACCGCCAACTTCGACGGCGTGATCCTCTCGAAGCTGGACGGCGACTCCCGCGGCGGCGCCGCGCTCTCCGTGAAGGCGATCACCGGCAAGCCGATCCTCTACGCCTCCACCGGCGAGAAGCTCGGAGACTTCGAGCGCTTCCACCCGGACCGGATGGCGCAGCGGATCCTCGGCATGGGCGACGTGATGACCCTGGTCGAGAAGGCCGAGCGTCAGATGGACGACCGCCAGGCGGCGGAGCTCGAGCGGAAGATCCGCAAGGAGCAGTTCACGCTCGACGACTTCCTGGAGCAGATGAAGCAGGTGCGCAACATGGGGCCGCTTCAGAACCTCCTGAAGATGATGCCGGGGGTCGGCCAGCAGCTGAGCGGGCTCACGGTCAGCGAGAAGGAGCTGGACCGCCTGGAGGCGATCATCCTGTCGATGACCCCCGCGGAGCGGGCCAACCCGAAGATCATCGACGGATCACGCCGCAGGCGGATAGCGCACGGCTCGGGGACGTCCGTCCAGGCCGTATCGCAGCTCGTGAAGCAGTTCAGCCAGATGAAGAAGGTGATGCGCCAGGTGGCGAACGGGAAGATGCCCTCGCTGCAGCAGCTCGTGGGCGGTCGCTAACCTCCCCGCCCTCATGTCCGTTCGAGTCCGGCTCACACGTGTGGGCAGCAAGAAGAATCCGATCTGGCGCGTGGTCGTGGCCGACCAGCGCTCCCCTCGCGACGGGCGCTTCATCGAAGCGGTCGGGCAGTACAACCCCCAGACCGACCCGTCGACCATCGTTCTCGACCGGGAGCGGCTGGATCACTGGCTCGGCCGCGGGGCCCAGGCCAGCAACACGGTCAAGCAGCTGATGAAGGCTCACTCCAAGGGCCTGACGCCGGCGACCGCGGGCGCGGCAGCGCCATCCGAGGAGGCCGACGCTACCGAGGACGAGGCGGCGGCAACGCCGGCCGAGGGGGCCGCGCTCGAGGGTGGCGGCGAATCGGCCGAGGCGCTCGAGGGCGATCCGGCGGAGCCGAGTCAGGTCGAGCCGGAGGACGCCAAAAGCGGCGAGGAACCGGCCTCGTAGGTGGAGGAGCTGCTCGAGTACCTCGCCCGCGCGCTCGTCGACGAGCCGGACGAGGTCTCGGTCGAGTCCTTCGAGGAGGACGACGGCACGGTGGTGCTGGAGTTGCGGGTGGCGGAGGGCGACGCGGGCCAGGTGATCGGCCGCGGGGGGCGCACGGTCGCCGCCCTGCGATCGGTGATCAAGGCCACCGCGGTCCGCCACGATCGGCGGGTCCTCGTCGACGTGGTGGATTGACGCTCGTAACCGCCGGTCGGGTCGGACGGGCGCACGGGTGGGACGGCAGCTTCTACGTGGAGGCTCCCTCGCACGACCTGGCAGTGGGAACCGAGCTGACCCTGGGCGAGCGGCGCCTGACGGTTGAGCGCCGCGCCGGCACCGACGCGCGACCACTGATCCGTCTCGCAGCCCTCGAGGATCCACGCTCGGTGCGGGGCGAGCCCCTGATGGTGGAGGCCGAGCTCGGCCCCGGCGAGTGGCTGGCCGCCGACCTGGTGGGATGCGAGGTGGTCGGTCTCGGGCCCGTGGCTCGGGTGGTCGGGGGCCCCTCGTGCGACGTCCTGGAGCTGCGCGACGGGACCCTCGTCCCGCTCGTGTCCGACGCCGTGCGATCGGTCGACGTCGCCACACGGCGCATAGAGGTCGACCGCGAGTTCCTGGGCGAGCCGTGAACATCGACGTCTTCACGCTCTTTCCGGACTGGTTCCAGTGGTTCGCCGGCCAGCGCCACGTGCGCAACGCGGC
>JACCZL010000661.1 GCA_013695975.1 Chloroflexota bacterium | reverse complement strand
GCCGGGATCAACCTGACCCACCTGTACCATGGGCAGATCTCGTTCCTCTTCTACATCACCCGAGACCTGGGGTTCGTCAACAAGATCTATCGCGGGCTCAGCCCGTTTGAGCTCTGGCCTGGAGAGCTGGAGGCGACGCAGGAGAAGCCGTTCATCGCCGCTGTCGAGGCGTTCGCTATCGGCGGGGGTTGCCAGCTCCTGCTGGTGATGGACCACGTCCTGGCCGAGGCCGGGTCGTTCTTCACCCTGCCGGCTCGTAAGGAGGGGATTATCCCCGGCGCTGCGAACCTCCGGCTGACCCGCTTCGTCGGCGACCGCCTGGCCCGCCAGGGCATCCTCTTCGAGCGCCAATTTCCGGCCGAGAGCCCCGAAGGTGGCCTGCTCTGCGACGCAGTCGTGCCGCCCGGTGAGATGGACGCCGCGATCGCCGGCGCGGTCACGAGGCTGACCAGCTCCGGCGTCGTCAGCGCGGCCGGCAATCGCAAGGCCCTCCGGGTCGGCCAGGAGCCCATCGCCCAGTTCCAGGCCTACATGGCGACGTACGCCCGCGAGCAGGCCTACTGCCATTTCAGCCCGGCGCTGATCCGCAACCTCGAAGACAACTGGAACGCCCACCAGCGCAAGCCGTGATGAGGAGGGGCCGATGTTCGATCTAGTCTTGCGGGGCGGGCGAGTGCTCGATGGGACCGGCAGCCGTGACGTTCCTGCCGACGTCGCGATCCAGGACGGGAAGATCGCCGCGGTGGGGCAGCTCGGGGCGGCCCAGGCGCGGGAGGCGCTGGACGTGAGCGGCCTGACGATCGCGCCGGGCTTCGTGGATGTCCACACCCACTCCGACGCCTTGCCGTTCGCGGCCGACCCGCTGCCGGCCAAGATCCTGCAGGGGGTCACGACGGAGATCACTGGGAACTGTGGGTCGACGCCCTTTCCGCTCGAGCCGAAGACGGCGCACTTGCTGCGGGAGCATCACGCTGGGCTCTTCGCCGATATGGCGTGGGACTGGACGCGGCTTTCGGGCTATCTCGAGCGACTCGAGGCGGTCGGGCCGGTCAGCAACGTCGCGGCGCTGGTCGGGCACGGGGCGCTGCGGGTGGCGGCGATGGGCTTCGACCGGCGTTCCCCGACCGACGACGAGCTGCGGACGATGCAGCGCCTCGTGGCTGAGTCGCTCGAGGACGGGGCGGTCGGCCTCTCGTCCGGGCTGATCTACGCGCCGGGCCTCTACTCGCAGACGCCCGAGCTAGTCGCGCTGGCCGAGGTGCTGCGTGGCTCAGGCCGACCCTACGCCAGTCACATCCGCGGCGAGACGGCGACGCTTTTCGACGCCGTCGATGAGGCGATCGGCATCGGCGAGGCGGCGGGGGTGCCGGTCCAGGTGTCGCATCTCAAGGCGGCTGGTCAGGCCAACTGGGGTCGGGCTGGCGAGCTGCTCGCTCGACTCGAGTCTGGCCGGGCCCGTGGCGTGGAGGTGACCGGCGACGTCTACCCTTACGACGCCGGCAGCACCCGGATGAGCGCCCTCCTGCCGCCCTGGTGCCACGAGGGTGGAAAGGGGGCGCTGCTCGAACGGTTGGGGGATTCGGCGCTGCGAGCCAGGATCGCCGGCGAGTTCGAGACGGGGCTGCCCGGCTGGGAGAACCTGGCGGGGGCGGCGGGTTGGGACCGCGTCAGGATCGCCAGCGTGGAGGAGAACCAGAGCTACCTCGGGAGGAGCGTCCAGGAGATCGCCCACGAGATGGGCGTCGAACCGCTCGAGGCGTTTTGCAGCGTTCTCCAGGAGGAGCATGGTGCGCCGACCGTGGTCCTGACGATGATGGACGAGGCCGACATTCGGACAATTCTGGCGCACCCGCTGGTGATGATCGGCTCGGACGCGATCATCACGCGTGGTCGTCCGCACCCACGGACCTGGGGGACCTACCCGCGGGTGCTCGGGCACTATGCCCGCGACGTCGGACTCTTCTCCCAGCCCGAGGCGGTGCGGAAAATGGCCAGCTTTCCGGCTGAGAAGTTTGGTCTGTCGGGCCGCGGCTTGGTCGTCGAGGGCCATGCCGCCGACCTGGTGGTCTTCGACGCGGCGACGGTGAACGACCGCGCGACCTACGAGGATCCCGAGCAGCCGCCGATCGGGATGCCCCACGTCCTGGTCAACGGGGTCGTCGCGGTGCGGGACGGTGTCTTCACCGGCGCCCGCGCGGGCCAAATCCTCCGCGGCTGATCCCCCGACCCGGGTTGCCGACCGCGACGCTGGTCATCATCGCCGGCGCCACAGCGGTCCGACGAGCGTGTCGACGCTCCGGACTTGGCCCTTACGCGTTAGCGCGAGCTATGCAGTCGCCCCCGGGCCGGTCGGATGCTGGCCTTCCTCGCATCGAGGATCGCCTCTTGACGCTGGCATGCAGCGCGATAGGCAGACCAGTTGGCGAGTAGCTCGCTACATTGCTGACAGTAGACATCTCCTCGGCACACACCGCGCTGGTCTCGCCAGACCGTCTCGGTGTCTACCGTGAAGGAGGCGCAGGCGCAACGTGGGCAGACGCTTGGGGATCGGGGCGGGCTATCGATCGGTCCCACCATAGGCGCGGCTACCGAGCTTGCCCTGGGAACACGAAGTTCCCGTCGTCGTGGGTAGTGCGGTCCGCCTGCTCCCGCGCCGGGGTCCTGGCCTCCGGCGATGGCGCCCGCCAGGTGATGACGACCGTGCCGTCCTTCTCGACGTGCCCCATCCGCAGCACCAGGTCGGGGTGCGCGTCGAGGTCTCCAAAGGTTTGCACGTCCACCTCCCGCGCCGCGGCACCGGCCCGATCAAAGACCCGGACGTAGCTTACCCCACGCCCGGCATAGTTCCCGCGGGTCTCGATCACGCCGAGCGCGGCGGCAGCGTCCACCCCGGCCGGCAAGCCATCAGTCTCCAACGCACGACTCATCGCCGCGGATGGGCTCCGCACTCCGGACTTGCGCTTGAATCCAAACATCGGTGTAGACCTTTCTCCTGCACTAATTCTGCAGGACGTGGATCCGGGTGGCGTCCACCACGAACGCGACCGGCTCCGTTCCGCCGAGCGAGGGGGAGTTGGCCAGGCCGCCCCGCACCGTCCCCGACAGGTAGAGGGTGTCGCTCGGCGTCAGGGCTGCGCCGTAGCGCATCGTGACGTCGAAGGCGAGGGTGACCGCCTCGCCGCTGCTGGCCTCACCGGCCGCGAAGCCCCGTACATCCGCGGCCTCGTCGACGATGGCCCCGATGGAGCGATAGGCCTTGCCGTTGCCGCCGATGTGGCAGGCGTCCCCCGCCGCGATGTCCTCGCCGGCCAGCAACCCGTTGATCCGATTGGCCGGGAGAGTGAGCGCCGAGGACACCGAGGGTGTCCCCGCTTTCGTGATCTCCGTCACTTGCCGAGCCTCCTTTGGGCCGAGCCTTCGGGCTCGGCGCCACACTGCATTCCGCCCGGCGCTGCCAGGCCGCCGCCCAGCTCCTCGGGCACTCAGGGCGCCGAACATGGCGTTACTAGACGGCCTGTGCGCGTCTCTGCTCATCGAGCAGCCATCGTTGGACGATCTCTGGTGGATCGGCATACCGATGGCCGTAGCGTTGCTCGTTCACCTCGACCAGGTCCATGTCGATCGTGCCCGGGGGCATCGCCTTCAGGAGCACATGGAGGTCCTTGAAGTAGCCATCTCGATTCGCCATGGTCACGCTCCGATTTTCGGGGTTCGTCGCTCCGAGCCTCGCGACGCCGGGTCAGACTGCACTGCGCTCGGGGCCCGGCAGCGCCGGATCGACCTTCGTCTGTCCGTTGACCGACCGTGGCAGGTCCATCAGGCCGGCGAGCAAGTCGATCGGGAGGGGGAAGACGATCGTCGAGTTCTTCTCGACGGCGATCTCGGTCAGGGTCTGGAGGTAGCGGAGCTGCAGGGTGGCTGGCTGCGAGCCGATGACCGCCGCCGCCGCCGCGAGCTGCTGGGCGGCCTCGAACTCACCCTGGGCGTGGATGACCTTGGCCCGCTTTTCCCGCTCGGCCTCGGCTTGCCGCGCCATCGCGCGCTGCATCGACTGCGGCAGCTCCAGGTCGCGGACCTCGACCGCGCTAACCTTGATGCCCCAGGCGTCGGTCTGCTCGTCGATGATCTGCTGCAGCCGCTGGTTGATCTGATCCCGCTCCGACAGGAGCTGATCGAGGTCGGACTGCCCAAGCACGCTCCGAAGGGTGGTCTGGGCGATGAGTGATGTCGCCTGGACGAAATTCAACACCTTCACGACCGCGTTCTCAGGATTGACGACCTTGAAGTAGATGACGGCGTTGACCTTGACCGTGACGTTGTCGCGAGTGAT
>JACCZL010000648.1 GCA_013695975.1 Chloroflexota bacterium | reverse complement strand
CCGGGAGGAAACGCTCCTGCCGCAGGAAGCCGTAGCCTTCCTCGACGACGTCGAGCACGCCATCTGCGAGGACGCCTTCTTGAGCGTCGCCGTGAATCTCGGCCAACCCGACGCCCGCCTCGCCGTTGTGCGACTCGGCGCCGTGCTCCGTCCGAAGCTCCCCCGACCCGGGCACTGGCTCGCTGACCTCACCGGTAGGGGGTCCACTCGCTTCTGTGCCGTTGGCGGCCGGTCGAGCCGCCAACGGGCGCCCCTTGCGTCGAGGCGGCGCCACACGCTCGCGTTCAGACGGAGGCGTGTTCGACGTCCCCATCAATCCTCTCCCCACCTCGAGTATAGCATCGCCCCCGGCCAGGTCGTAAACTTCCGCCCACCAGGAGTGCGCGTCCAGCTCTCGCACCTCCGGTTGCGTAGCGGATCTAGAACCTCATGCTCCCTGCCCCGTATACTCGCCCGCAGCGATGGACAAGCGTCGATCGAGCTCACAGTGGAGGGCCTGTCGGTGGCCGACCAGCCGGCCCTAACGCCTCCGGTGGATGGAGCCCAGCCGCGGATGCGCGTCGGCTGCGCAACCTCGCCGGGCCAGGTGCGCTCGACAAACGAGGATAGCGTGCTCTGTGAGCCCGTTGACGCGCCCAGCGTCCGCCGCCGGGGCCTCTTTTGCGTGGTGGCCGATGGGATGGGCGGACACGCCGCGGGCGATGTGGCTAGCGCCCTCGCCGTTCGCAAGGCGCGAGACGTCTACTACGCGGCCAGGGTGGCGTCGGCGGAAGAAGCCCTCCGTCAGGCCATCGAGGCGGCGAACGACGAGGTCTTCGCGGCCGGCGCCGGTACATCCGGCCGTGACCAGATGGGCAGCACCATCACCGCTGTCGCGGTCCACGACGGTCGCGCCTTTGTCGGCCACGTCGGCGACAGTCGCTGCTATCTGATACGGGATGGTGAGATCCGTCAGCTCACCCGCGACCATTCCTGGGTCGCCGAGGAAGTCCGAGCGGGTGTGCTCACCGAAGAGGAAGCTCGCCACCACCCCCGCCGGAACATCATCACCCGCGCACTGGGCCTCCAGGCCCGGGTCGAAGTCGATCTCGTCGAGGCGCCCGTCGAGCTCCGATCCGCGCTCCTCCTCTGCTCCGATGGACTCCACGGGGTCGTCGGCGATGAAGAGATCCTCGCCTACGCCGACCGATTCCCGCCCCAGCAAGCCGTCGACGAGCTCGTCGCCCTGGCCAATACCCGCGGCGGACCTGACAACATCACGGTCGTCCTGGTCGAGATTGGCAGCAACCCGCCATCCCATCCGTCTAGCGAGCGCGAAACCCTCCGAGGGCAGCCGCGCCAGCCCGGTGAGCCGACACAGCCCGCCCCACTCGCGCAACCTCAGGACCATACCGACGCCAGCCCCCCTCGCCCGACCGCTGTTCTTCCCGTCTCGGGGGGCACGCCACGCACGCCCTTGGCCGACAGCCGCCCCGAGCCAGCCATCCCGCGCCCGAGCAATCGCGGCAAAGGCATGCTGATCGGCATCCTGATCGGCCTGGCCGTGATGGCCGCGGGGATCGGTTGGCTCGTCTGGAGCCCGCCCACCCGCTCGACGCCGCCCCCCGAGCTCCCCGTGCCAACCCCTCCGCCGGCCACGGCAAGCCCCTCCGCTCGCGGCGGATGGGACGGGCGCGGCCCCCCGCGCGACATCGTCGACCAGATGCCTCGGGTTCTGGCGCTTCGCAGGGCCCCCGAGCCACGGATTGGCGAGCCGAATGAGGAGAATGAGGCGCTGCTAGTGCTCCTTGACGACGCCGCGGTGCGGGTCGCTCCAGTCCTCGGCGCGCCAATCGTCGGTTGGCTCGAGCGAGACGAATCGATCGCGCCCGAGGCCGCCGTCTACGGTGAGGAAGCTGACGGGAGCGCGCGCTGGTATCTCGTCACCCACCCGCGCGCCCCCGAGCCGGCTCGGGGATTCATCCACAGCTCACTGGCCCGCCAGGGACCCTGAGCCCGTCCGATCGTGCGTGTCACTGCCTACCCACCCTACCGCCGAATGATCGAGGCCGAGAGCCTCGACGTAGACCTGCCAGATGGGGCACGAGTGCGTGATCTCCTCGGCCGGCTGGGCGAGCGACACCCACCGTTCCGCGCCTTCGCGGCCGCGCCAAGCGACGAGTTCCTCTGGGGCCAGCTCATCGTCCACGTCAACGACGAGATCGCCGGACTCGACACGTCGCTACAGAGCAGCGACCGCATCGACCTGCTGCCGCCTATCGCGGGTGGCTCGTCGTCTACGGCACCCGCTCGGCGCTGAATCGGACCTCCCAGCGCATCGCGTCCTCGACCGTCAAGATCGACAGACGCGGCGGCTCGATCCCAAAGTCGGACAGCTTGAGCGACGCGGTACCGGTCCCGGTAAGTGCGTCACCATCAAGCCTGGCCTGCACGTCCCAGGTCAAGGGGCGCTCCTGGTCACGGATCTTCATCATCCCCGGCACCTGAAAGCTCGCCTCTTCACCAGGCCGGTACGTCGCCGGTCCGGCAACCTCGGTCGATCGAAACTCGGCGTAAGGATACTGGTCGGTCTGGAGCACCTCGCCCCGAACGATCCTGTCCCGCTGCCCCGAATCGCTCGCGAGCGTCCGCAGGTCCACCCGGAGCTGCAGGATGCGCCCCCGCAACAGGTTCGGCTGCTCGAGCTGGATCTCGCCCGTGACGTCCTTGGTGATTCCGATGGCATCGTTCGGAAACGGCCGATCGACGAACTTCTCCCGCGCCACATAGCGGGCTTCCGATTGCTCCGAGACGATTCGGTACAGCGCACCACCACTCGCGGCAGGCGCGCCAGCGACCGACGACGGGCTCGCG
>JACCZL010000622.1 GCA_013695975.1 Chloroflexota bacterium | reverse complement strand
TACGCGTCGGCGCGGAAGCGGTAGCCGATGCCCGGCTCGGTGCGGATGTAGGTCGGGCGAGACGGGTCTGGCTCGATCTTCCGGCGCAGTTGGACGATGAAGAAGCGCAGCGTCTGGCTCCCATCCTCGTAGCCCGGACCCCAGACGGCGCGGAGCAGCGCGCGGTGCGTGACGACCTTGCCGGCATTCGCCAGCAGATACCGCAGCATGTCGTACTCGGTCGGGGTGAGGTGGACTTCCTGGCCGCGCGACGTGACCAGCCGTCGCACCTGGTCCAGCCGCAGGTCGCCGCTTTCCAGGACCGGCGAGGACGCTTCGCCGGTGGTCCGCCGCAGCGCGACGCGGATGCGAGCCAGGAGCTCATCCATCCCGAACGGCTTGGTCAGGTAATCGTCGGCCCCGAGATCGAGTGCCTCGACCTTGTCGCGCTCCCCGCCCTTCGCCGACAGGACGATGATCGGCGCCTGACTCCACTCACGCAGCGCCTTGCAGACCTCCAAGCCGCTCATGCCCGGCAGCATCAGGTCGAGGATGACCACGTCCGGCGGGGCAACGGCTGCCAGGTCCAGCCCCTCCTCACCGGTGCCGGCCGACTGCACGTCGTAACCGAGGCCGGTCAGTCCGACCCGAAGCGCCCGTCGAATCTGCGGCTCGTCGTCCACCACCAGGACACGCGGAGCTGTCACGGGACCGCATGCTCCCGCACTCCAGTCTCGAGGGGCAGGCGGACACTGAAGACGCTCCCCCCACCCGGGCGAGGGGCGTAGGACAGCTCGCCGCCATGCGCCTGCGCCAGGCCGCGAGCAACGGCCAGCCCGATCCCGGTGCCCGGCGCCTGGGTGGCGCGTTCGCGGGCTCGGTAGAATTTCTCGAAGATGCGCTCACGCTCGGTCGGCGGCCCGCCGGCCCCGCGGTCGGCGACGTCGATCACGAGCTGCCCATCCAGGGCCCTGGCCCGCACCTCCACGGGCGCCTCCATCGGCGAGTATTTCAGGGCGTTCTCGACCAGGTTCGCCACGATCTGCTGGACCATCACGTAGTCGACGCTTGCCAGCGGCAGGTCGTCCGGGAGGTCCAGATGGACGCGAGCACCTCTGGAATCCAAACGCTCGGCCACGCCGTGCAGGATCTCCGCGACGGCGTGCCACTCTTTGAGTGGCTGAGCCGCGCCGGCCTCGACCCGCGACAGGTCGAGCAATCGTGACACGAACCGCGTCAGCCGGTCCGCTTCCTCGTCGATCGCCAGCAGCAGCTCGCGCCGCGCGGCCCGGCCCCAGTCGACCTCCTCGTTGAGCAAGCTGGTGGCCGAGGCTTTGATCGAGGCCAGCGGCGTCCGCAAGTCGTGCGACACGGACGACAGCAGGGCCGACTTGGTCTGGTCGGCGCGCCGGAGCACCTCGGCATCGGTCGCCTCTCGGGCCAGTCGATCGCGCTCGACCGCCTGGGCCAGCAGGCCGGCTGCTGCCTGGAGCCGGGGCAATTCTCGCTCGCCCTCGCTTCGCTGCCGCGCCCAGCCGACCAGGCGCAGGACGCCGAGGCGCCGCTCGCCGGCCAGCAACGGCAGGCACAGCACGTCATTCTGCTCGTGGGCGCCATGCGCGGCCCGCACGGCCAGCCGCCCGTCTCCGTCCGGGAGCAACACCTCCCAGCCGGCGACTCCCAGCAGGGCCGCCAGCCGCCGATCGGCCAGGGCCAGCCGCTGGTCCAGCGGGCCCTCACGCCCCAGCAACTGGCTCAGCTCGTAGAGCGTCGCGACGTCATGCTCGCGGGCCTCTGCCTCGCGGGCCCGCGCCCGCAGCGCGGCGGCGAGCTGCCCGGTGACGACCGCCGTCAGCAGCAGCACGCCGAGCGCCAGGACTTCCTGGGGGTTAGCCACGTGGAAGGTGTGGACCGGCTCGACGAAGAAGAAATTGAACGCCAGAAACGCCAGTCCGGCCGCGAGTACGGCCGGGGCGCGGCCGAAGGCGCTGGCAAGCCCCAGCACGACCAGCAAGTACAGCATCGAGAGGTTGGGGATGTCGGCGTGACCGCGCAGCCAGCCAATCAAGGCGGTCGCGACCGCCACCCCGAGCACGGCGCTGATCAGTCCGGCCGACGTGGCCGTTCGCGGGACTTCGCGCAGCAGGCGCCGGGGGTCTCTCATCGCGACCATCACGGTAGACGGTAGACGGGGAAGGGGGACGTCCTCCCTGTATCCCGTCTACCGTCTACCTGACGAGGTGGTACGGCACGTCGACGACGGCCGTGTTGGGCCGGAAGAAGAGCGCCCACTTCAGGCGGAGGGCGGTCTGGTTGTGGAGTGGCCACTCCCACCAGTGACGCGGGACGTACTCCGCCAGGACCACCGTGATCGGGGCGCTCGGGTCCTTCTTGGCCAGGGCGTCGATGTACAGCATCAGGGGGCCATTGAGCGAGCGGTACTCCGACTCGAGGATGACCAGCGGCACGTCGGTGCCCCACTCCTTCCAGCGCCGCTTGAGGGCGCCCGCCTCCTCCAGGTCGTCGGTCACGTGGACGGCCGTGACGTTCTTGGACAGGGCACGCGCATAGCTCAGGGTGCGGCCGACGGCGCGGTTCAAGCCTGGCACCGGGACGACCAAGATCGGGTCGGGAAGCTCCCGCATCGGCTCGGCAGTCGGCTCCATCGCGAGCTGGTCCGAGACGCGCATGTAGTGGGCGTTGATCCGCCGCAGAATGATGACCTGAATCGGGATCAGGACGATCACCAGCCAGGCGCCGTGGGTGAACTGGGCAACGGCCTGGATGATCGCGACCGCGCCGGTGGTGAGGGCGCCGACGACGTTGACCGGCAGGCCGTAGTGCCAGCCGCGCTCGCGGCGGGTCCACCAGCGCTTGACCATGCCGGCCTGCGAGCAGGTGAAGGCAACAAAGACGCCGATCGCGTAGAGCGGGATCAGGGCGTGCGTGTCGGCGTTGAAGACGACCACCAGCAGGGCCGAGACGATGCCCAGGGTGATGATGCCGGTCGAGAACGCCAGGCGGTCGCCGCGGAAGCTGAACTGGTGCGGCATGAAGTGGTCGCGGGCCAGGAACCAGGACAGCCGTGGGAAGTCGGCGAAGGCGGTGTTGGCCGCCAGGACCAGGATCAGCATCGTCGCCACCTGCATGAGGTAGTAGAGCGCGCCATCGCCGAAGACCGAGCGGGCGATCATCGAGACGACCGACTCGTGGCTGTCCACGGCCGGGATGATTCCGAGGTGGGTGGCCAGGTAGGAGATGCCCAGGAAGAGGGCGGCCAGGATGATCGCCATCCAGGTTAGGGTGGCGCGGGCATTCTGCCACTCCGGCGGCTTGAAGGCCGGCACACCATCCGAGATCGCCTCGGTGCCGGTCAGGGCGGCGCAGCCCTGGGCAAAGGCCCGCAGGACCAGCAAGGCACTGAGCGCCTCGACCATCCCGCTTTCCTGCCAGCTCGCAAGCGCCGCGGCCGTCGCCGCCTCGTCCGGCACGAGCGAGCCGGTCGCGATACGGAACAGGCCGAACCCGATCATGCCGAAGGCCGTGACGAGGAAGAGGTAGGTCGGCGCGGCGAAGATCGTGCCGGACTCGCTCACCCCGCGCAAGTTGATCAACGTCATCAACCCGACGAGCGAAACTGCTAACAGCACCCTGTGTTCGTGCAGGAACGGCACGGCCGAGGTCAGCGCCAGGACGCCGGCCGAGATGCTTACCGCCACCGTCAGGACGTAGCTCGTGAGCAGGGCCGAGGCGGCGATCAGGGCCGGCCAGGTCCCGAGGTTATCCTTCGAGACGATGTAGGAGCCGCCGCCCAGGGGATAGGCCTTGATCGTCTGGCGGTACGAGATGGCGACGATCGCGAGCAAGAGGCCGATGGCCCCGGCGACCGGCAGGGTGAGGCTCAGGGCGGCGGCGCCGGCCAGGACCAGGATGCGGAGAATCTCCTCGGTGGCGTACGACGAGGATGACAGAGCATCCGAGGCGAAGACGGCCAGCGCCTTGACCTTGGACAGCCGCTCATGGGCGAGCTGAGACGTCGCGAGCGGCACCCCAATCAGGAAACGGCGGATGCCCTGCCAGGACCGCCCGAGTTTGCTCCGCGGCGCGTAGGCCCGCTGGCGAGCGACAAGCGTGTCGGGTCCAGCCTCACGGAACGTCTCGTGGAACGGACGGTGCACCCGGACGTACCGCTCGCCCGGCTTCTTCCCCTGGCGGACCTCGCGGATGTGGACCGTCGGGATGGCGCTACCGTCCGCGGCCCGCGCCTCGCGGCCGTTTGGGCCGATAGTTGAATCGGACGGCTTGGGTTCGGTCTCGCTGCCCTCAGCGTTCGGCGTCGTCATCTCCGCGCCCTCCGGCGAAGCGCCGTCGCTTCGCCTCCGCGGGTTTGTCTCACCACATGCAGAGCGCTGCCACGCCTAGTATACCCAGGACCGCGGCCCGAGTATAGTGAGCTTTCGGAGCGCCGACCCGAGCCTGGCGGCCCGCGGCTTGCCGGGTGCGGCCCAGAGCAGGCACAACCTGTAGCGAGTCGACGGGCGACTCGGCGTGTCAGTCGGCCGTCTAGAAGTAGTTGGCAAGGTGCGGCAGCATGCGGTGGCTCCTGTCGTGGCTGGTATCGATCATCTCGCTCGGGGTGTCGCTCGGATTGCTGCGCGTCGCCGGCGTCGTCGTCGCCGACCCGTATCCCCGCTTCGAGATCGGCGACATCGCTACGGTCCAGTCCATCATCGACACCAATGTCGCGGCGGTCACTGCCGCGATCGGCGTCTTGATCGCCCTGGTCCTGCTGACCGTGCAGTTCACGGCCCAACGCTACTCCTATGACGTCATCCGCATCTTCATCCAGAGCTGGGTCAACGCCGCGCTGATCGGCTTCTCGATCGTCACGATCAGCTTCAATCTCTGGCTCGGCACCTTACTCAAGAGCGACGACATCCCGGTCGCGGCAACGATCCTGGGGGTGGCCCTGACGACTGCCTGCTTCGCCTTTCTGCCGCCATACATCGTCTACCTGTTCGACCTGTTGTGGCCCGAGAACCTCCTGAACTACCTCCAGCGCGAGCTGCTCAAGGCGCTCGACGTGTCGAAGCGACCGACCGACGTGGCGCGGCGGCAGGCCGCGGCCTACGATCGGATGGACCAGATGACCGACATCGCCCTCACCGCGGTCAACCTCTCGGATAGCTCGCTCGCCCGCCACAGCATCTGGGTGCTCTACCTGGCTACCGCCCGCTACGTCGAGAACAAGAAGGCGTTCGGGCCTGAGTGGTTCATCGTCCAGGAGGCCGAGTCTGAGGAGCATGACGACCTGATCGTGGGCGAGATCGAGGCGGCCGGAACCTGGTTGGAATGGCGGATGCTCAGCGAGGTCGAGGAGGTCTTCTACGCCACCCTCAACCGGGCGCGCGAGGTCAATAACCTGATCGCGCGGGTGGCGCGGCTGCTGGGCGAGAAGGCGGTCGAGTGCGAGGACGTGGGGCTCCTGCGCACGCTCATGAAGTTTTTCAATACCTTCCTGCGGGAGGCGATCAACCGGGGCGACGTCCGCGCCGGCTACCACGTCCTGTACCAGTACCGTCGGCTCGCCGACGCCGCGCTGGAGCGACACCCCGAGGTGACGCTGGAGATCGCCAATCGCCTGAGCTATTACGGCAACGCGGCCACCAGCGGCCCGCTCCTCTGGATGCTGGCCGCCGCGGCCCACGACCTGCGCATCCTGGCCGAGAACTGCCACCGCCGCGGTGGCGACTGCGAAATCACCGCCGCGATCGTCGCCGATCTGTTCGACACCGTCGAGGGCGCCGAGGAGAAGCAGTCGCCGGCCCTCGTCCAGCTCTACAAAACCCTCACCGCGCTCGGCAGCTTCTTCCTGGTCCGAGGCGACCTGGAGCTCGCTCGCCAGCTCCGTGCCAGGCTCGCCCAGGTCCCCGACGCCACGCTGGAGCAGGCCCGCCGCGAGCTGACCGCCTGTGAGAACCCGGTCTTCTGGGAGGTAACCGATCGGGTGGTCAACTTCGACTTTGTGGAGCCGGACGTTCGCGCCAGCCTGCCCAGGTTCCTCGAACCCCTGGAGGGCTGGGCGCACAGCCCCCC
>JACCZL010000617.1 GCA_013695975.1 Chloroflexota bacterium | reverse complement strand
GCCACCGAGTTCCGACAGCAGCGTGCCGCGGGCGAGGTGGCCGGCTGGGAGGCCTGGCGCGAGCACGGCCAGCAGTACGCCAGCGCCCCGCGCTGAGAGGAGTGCACGATCATGGTGTCAGGGCAGGTGGAGGCGCTGGTGTTCGACGTGTTCGGCACCGTCGTCGATTGGCGTGGCTCGGTCATCCAAGAAGGTGAGAAGTTGGGGCGGGCCGTGCAGTCTGAGGTCGATTGGCCGCGCTTTGCCGACGCCTGGCGCAAGGAGGGCTACGTCGACGCGATCGCCCGGATCCGGCGCGGCGAAGCCCCCTGGGCCAGCGCCGACGAGCTGCATCGGCGGAAGCTCGACGAGCTGCTGGAGCGATTCGGCATCCGAGGGCTGGCCGAAGACGAGATCGACCGGTTCAACCGGGTCTGGCATCGGCTGACGCCCTGGCCGGACGCGCTACCGGGGCTCACGAGGCTGAAGGCACGCTTCGTCATCTCGCCGCTGTCGAACGGCAACTTCGCCCTCCTGACCAACATGGCCAAGCGAGCCGGCCTTCCCTGGGACTGCATCATCTCGGCGGAGCTGACCCGCAAGTACAAGCCGGAGCGGGAGGTCTATCTATCGGCGCCGGCCCTGCTCGGCCTGCAGCCCGCGGAGGTGATGATGGTCGCCGCCCACCTCAACGACCTGGAGGGGGCGCGGGCGGCTGGCCTCGGCACGGCCTTCGTGCCAAGGCCGCTCGAGCACGGTCCCGACGGGCCGCGGCAGGCGGAGCCCGGCCCCTCGATCGACGTCGTGGCGAAGGACTTCGTGGAGCTGGCCGAACGGCTCGGCGCCTGAGAGGCTGGGAGCTGGGCAAAACCGCGCGGATCGTCGTCGGCATCTACGTCCCGTCGGCGCTGATGGGCTTCGGTCAGGGCATGGTGGTCCCGACGCTGCCGGAGCTGGCGACCGCCTTCGGGGTGCCGGCCGGCCTCGCCGCGCAGGCGGTGACGGCCCAGCTCGCCGGGCGGACGGCCTTTTTGCTCCCGGCCGGGTTCATCGTCGACCGATTCGGGCGCAAGCACGCGATGGTGATCGGCCCGATCCTGGTCGTCGTGGGCGCGCTCGTCACCATATTGACGCCCTGGTTCGGCGGCGTGCTGGTGGGGCAGGCACTGACCGGGGCCGGCGACAGCCTCTGGGGCTTCGGTCGGGAAGTCGCGGCCGTCGACCAGATCCGTCCCGAGCAGCGGGCGCGGGTGATGAGCGCGTTCTTCGGTCTCTGGTCGGTGGGGATCGCGTTCGGACCGGTTGTTGGCGGGCTGCTGACGAGTCAGCTCGGCTTTCGGGTCGTCTTTGTGGTCTATGGCATCGTCGCCCTGGTGGTGCTCGCGCTCGCCCTGATCGTCGCCGACAATCGGGGGCGGCGACCACCACTACGGGTGCCCCCTGGTCTCGCCAGGCTGGGCGACGTCGACCCTTATTATCGGACGACGTTCGTCGTGCTGCTCTTCTCGACCTTCAGCGCGATGCTCCGAACGAGCACGGTCCACAGCATGCTCCCGATCTACGTCGTCACCTACCTCGGCTACACGACAGCGGAGGTCGGCTACGTCTTTGGCATCGTCGGTCTGGTGACGTTGCTGATGATCGGGCCGGCCGGCTACATCTCGGACCACGTCGGCCGCAAGGCGGCGACGGTGCCGGCCGCGGCGCTGGCCGGCGTCAGTTTCCTCGGCTACTTCTTTGCCCGCGACCTGCTCGAGCTTTCGCTAGCGTCGGTCGTACTCGGAATCTCGGCTGGTCTGGCGACGGGCTCGATGACCACCTTCACCTACGACATCATCCCCGAGGAGGGTCGGGGACGGTTCCAGGCCCTTCGGCGCTCGGTGGGCGAGATCGGCGCGTTCAGTGGCCCGTTGCTCGGAGCCGTAGTCGCCAGCGCCTACCAGCCAGGCGCCGCGTTCCTCGTCTTCGCCCCCCTCCATCTCGCCTCAGCCCTGCTCCTGGCCTTCGTCGCCCGCGAGTCGCTGGCAACCCGAACGGCGAGGCCGAGGAGCGTCTGACAGGCCGAGCGGGCCGGCTAGCGGACCGAGCAGTGGGCCAGACCCTGCTTCTCGAGGTATTGCTGGTGATACTCCTCGGCTCGGTAGAAGGCTGAGGCAGGGGTAATCTCGGTAACGATCGGCTTGCGGTACTTGCCGGACCGTTCGCGCTCGGCCTTCGAGGCTCGGGCGATCGCTTCCTGCTCCGGGCTGTGGAAGAAGATGGCCGAGCGATACTGGGTCCCGACGTCCCAGCCCTGGCGGTTCGGCGTCGTCGGGTCGTGGTTCTCCCAGAAGACGGTCAGGAGATCGTCGTAGCCCGCTCTGGCCGGGTCGTACTCGACCTCGACGACCTCGGCGTGCCCGGTCCTGCCGGAGCAGACATCCTTGTAGGTCGGGTTCTCGAGCGTCCCGCCGGCGTAGCCAACGGCCGCTGCCACGACCCCGGGGACCTCCCGAAAGGTCGCCTCAACGCCCCAGAAACAGCCCGCTCCGAACGTGGCCTTTTGCGTCGTCATCGCTCCTCCTCGCGTCTAACCCATGGTGAACGGTACTCTAAGTGTGCTCCAGTCGGCACGCGCCGTGCAGGAAATTATCGTAAGGAATCGGGAAGATGCCCGGCCTATACTCTGTGGAGACAGCCAACCCGGAGGGAGCAGCGCGATGAGCACAGACGTCTCGAAGTCCGAGCAAGAGTGGCGCGAGCAGTTGACGACCGAGCAGTACGAGGTCCTGCGACGCAAAGGAACCGAGCGACCGTTCAGCGGCGAGTACGTCCACACCAAGGCGGACGGCACCTACCGCTGCGCCGCCTGCGGGGCCGAGCTGTTCCGCTCGGACGCGAAGTTCGACTCCCGCACCGGCTGGCCGAGCTTCACCGAGCCCGCCGTCGCCGCGAACGTCGAGCTGCACCAGGACCGTGCCTACGGGATGGTCCGCACCGAGGTGACCTGTCGGCGGTGCGACTCGCACCTCGGCCACGTCTTCGACGACGGCCCGGCCCCGACCGGCCAACGCTACTGCATCAACTCCGTCTCGCTCCAGCTCGATCCGAAGCCCGACGCCTAGCGATCTTGCTTGACAGCGGCGGGCGCGCCCCGTAGCATCGAGCCGAGACCTGCCGCGGACGCACGCGGCCAGCTCCGGGCGACTAGAGGCGCGACGGGATGAAGATCACCGGGATCGAGACGATCCATCTCGACGAGTTCCCGAACATCCTCTTCGTCCAGGTCTATACAGACGAGGGGCTGGTCGGGCTCGGGGAGACCTTCTTCGGACCACGGGCCGTGGCGGGCTACGTCCACGAGCTGGTCGCGCCACGCCTGCTGGGCGAGAACCCGCTGCACATCGAGCGCCACGCGCAGGCGCTCGTGGGCGTCGTCGGCTTCGGCAGCACCGGCGCCGAGACGCGCGGGGCCTCGGCGATCGACCTGGCGCTCTGGGACATTTTCGGCAAGGCCACCGGGCAGCCGATCTATCAGCTCCTGGGCGGGCCCAGCCGCGACCGGGTGCGTGTTTACAACACCTGCGCCGGCTATCGCTACGTCCGCGGCGCCGTCGAGATCGGCCCGCGCAACTGGGGCCTGCCGGCCAACCGAGACGCGGCGTCCGGCCCGTACGAGGACCTCGACGCGTTCCTCCACCGCGCGGACGAGCTGGCCGAGAGTCTGCTCGAGCAAAACATCACGGCGATGAAGATCTGGCCGTTCGATCCCTACGCCCACGCCAGCGGCGGCCTGTACATCTCGGATGACGAGCTCCAGACGGGGCTCGAGCCGTTCCGCAAGATCCGACGGGCCGTTGGCGCCAGGATGGACGTCATGGTCGAGCTGCACAGCCTCTGGAACCTGCCGACCGCCATTCGAATCGCCAGGGCGCTCGAGGAGATCCAGCCGTTCTGGCTCGAAGACCCGGTCAAGATGAACAACCTCGACGCCCTGGCCCAGTACGCCGCGGCCACCCACGTGCCGGTCACCGCCAGCGAGACGCTCGCGCGCCGCTGGTCGTTCCGCGAGATGTTCGAGAAGCGAGCGGTCGGGATCGCGATGCTCGATCTGGGCTGGGTTGGCGGGCTCTCGGAGGCGCGCAAGATCGCGGGGATGGCCGAGGCCTACCACTTGCCGATTGCGCCCCACGACTGCACCGGCCCGGTCGTCTGGACGGCCTCGGTGCACCTGTCGATCCACGCGACGAACGCGCTCATTCAGGAATCCGTGCGGGCCTATTACACCGGCTGGTACCGCGAGCTGCTGACCGAGCTGCCGCGGGTCGAGCACGGCTACGTGACGCCGCCACCCGGGCCCGGGCTGGGAACGGAGCTCCTGCCGGACCTGCGCAAACGAAAGGACGCACACATCGAGCTGTCGGAGGCGTAGCGCGTGGAAGGGGAGGGTGTTATGGCGGAAGAAGATCGAGTTCTGGCTCGGATCGTGACGCGGCGGGGGCTGTTCCAGCGTGCGTCGTTTGCGATCGCGGCCGCGCTGCCGCTGCTGTCGGCGTGCGGCCAGTCGCCCGCCCAGCAAAAGCCGGCCGCGCCGGCGGCCGAGGCCAAGCCGACGAC
>JACCZL010000598.1 GCA_013695975.1 Chloroflexota bacterium | reverse complement strand
CCGCGAACCCGCCCGGGCCGAGTTGGGCGCGGGAGGCGAGCGCTGGGGCTGGCGCGAGCGCTGGCTGGGCGGACCGCCCGCGCAGGGGCAGGCCGAGCAGCCTCGCGTGCCGGAGAGCGATCCGAGTCGAGCATACTTCTTGCTAGGTGAGACGCTCATGCATCGGACCCCTCCGTCGGC
This sequence comes from Chloroflexota bacterium, assembly GCA_013695975.1. Lineage (GTDB taxonomy): Bacteria > Chloroflexota > UBA6077 > UBA6077 > JACCZL01 > JACCZL01. The sequence continues at coordinate 3,262 of JACCZL010000598.1, read as the reverse complement.
GCTTTCCCGCCTGCACAGGGTGCGCAGTCAGGACGCGTCGCCGGCCCGGATCCTGACTGATCACGCACTACCGGCGCTGCTCTTCAGCACGTTGGGGATTGTCGGCTTCTCGGGCACGCTGAGGGCGGCCGGTCAGGGCCCGGCTGACCCGAGCTTCCCCGCCGGACTGACCTACCTGCTGGATCTTGCCCACAGCATCCTGACGTTCCTGTTCTGCGGTCTGATCGCCGCACTCTTCCTGATCCGTCGCGAACCTCGAGGGAGCCGCGCGCGCCCGCCGGCGATGGCGGTCGCCCTGGCGGGCACGTTTGTGATGAGCGCTGCGGCCGCCCAGCCCAGCACGACGCAGGACTGGCGTGTTCTCGCTTTGGCTGACTCGCTCTTGACCGTCGGGCTTGCCGTCTCGATCTGCGCGGCTGCCGGCTTGCGTCAGTGCTTCGGTCTGGCCGCGGAAGCGCGTGGGGTCGTCACTTCGGGAGCCTACCGGCTCGTCCGCCACCCGCTCTACCTGGGTGAGCTCGTCGCTGCGCTGGGTGCCTTGTTGCCGGTGCTGGCCCCGCTCACGACGCTGATCTTCGGTCTCTTCTGCCTGTGTCAGGTGACGCGCGCCATCCTGGAGGAGCGGATCCTGGCGGCCGGCTTCCCCGAGTACATCGCCTATCGCCGCCGAACTCCGGCGTTGTTGCCGTGGCCGCGCCCGAAATCATCGCCATCGCGATCCGGAGTCGCCCCGGTTTCGGGATCTAGGGGAAGACGAAGAGGGTACATTGCCCCCCTGATAGGGCGTAGACCAAGAGCATGATAACCAGGCTGGCCAACAGCAGCGTCCCGCAGCCCATCAGGCGGGGCCGCTGCCCAGATCTCCAGATGAACATCCGTGTGCTCCCACGCTAGCTTCCCGTACGCTCCTAACCGTTTGCTGGGGCGGTCCGTATGGTGAATCCTGGTAGCCCCTCGTTGGCTATCCGACTCCTATGCCCCAGGCCCTGGGAGGCACGACCCGTGCCACCCGGGGCCTGGGGCATAGGAGTCGGAGCTCACGCCGTTTCGACGAGGGGAAGGACGGTGCACGGCCCCCACGACGATGCGCCGCTCGAGCAGGTTGTCACCGATGCCGCCAGTCCCGCCGCCCGTCAGGTGTCGAGCAGCGCCCGGACCTGACGTTCCAGGGTCTCCAGGTCCACCGGCTTGGTGATGAGGTCGCGGAACCCCGCGGCCCGGGCGGCATCCAGTTCGAGGGTATGCGCCGAGAACAGCGCGACCGGCGTCGCCCCCGCCGCTTGGAGCACGTCGGCGGTGCTCGTGAAAACCGCCGACCCTGTCCGGCTGAACCCATCGGTGATTACCAGGTCGAACCTGACCTGCTCCAGCAGCGCCGCGGCGTCGAGCGGGACCCGGGCGGCGATGACAGCGTACCCCTCGTCCTCCAGGACCGTCACGACCAGCTCTCGGAGCGCCAGGTCATCCTCGACCACGAGGATGCGCCGGTCCGGGTCCGGCTCGTCGGCTCGCCCGCCCATGGGCGTGAGCCGATAGACGGCCACGCCGCCAGCGTCGTCGCCGACGATGACGAAGCCCTGGTCGATGAGCCGCTGGAGTTGGCGGAGTGTCTCGGCCGGACTCAGGGTGCTGGCCGTGGCGAGCTACGCCGCGCTTTGGGCATCCCGGCTGGTCAGGATGAGCAAGAGCCGCGCCCCGTGGGCGACCATGTTCGGTGCCCTCCCCATCGAATCCGCGCCGGCCGTCGTCGAGCGGCACGCCCGTCGGCGACTGATCATAGCCGATGAGCGAGACAGTTCACATTCGGTCGAAGTATCCGCTGGTAGGTTCGCGCACGGCTCGGGGGAGCGGAGCTTCTCCCAGTGGGTAGCCCATGCCCCGGCACTGGCGGCTGCACGAACTTACAGGCTCATACATAGGCAACTTTTCCGGAATGGTCGCCGAGAGCCGCCGCCGCGATTGAAGGGCCCTTCGCGGCCTTTCTCCGGGCGTCTGTGGATGAGCGGCTACGCCGACTGGATGGACGTCGGGGTCGCGCTCGGGCCACCGCTGGCGTTCCTGCTCACCGACCAGTTCGGCCTCCGCACGAACTACAGCCCGACCGCGCTGATCCTCGTGGCCGTCGGCGTCTGGTTCACGCTGGCTTGGCGCCGGAGATGAGGGACGAGAGGCAAGGGATGGTCGCCCTTCTCAGCCGTCCCGCGGCCACGACTCGACTGCTGCTAGGCTATGCATCAATCCTCTGCGATTCGACGAACTAACGCGACGCGCACAACTCCGTCGGTTCCGGGAGCAACCACCACCCCGACCACTGTATCCACAGAGCCTCGTGCGAACGAGCGAATCGTCGCAGGGTTGATAGGAGAACCCACCTCTCGATCTGAGCTGAACGCAGCGACATCCACCCGAGTGCCTCTGCCGAAGGACAGGAGTTCGCCTGGCGCTAACTCCCTATCAAGATTAAGTTCCACGAACGTATAGGGCAGACCGCCGACTCGACGACCAAACGCCTGCCGCCGCGGGAGCTCGTTGCCTAGATCCCTTCCAGGGAGCATCTCGTCCAGTCGGTCATCATCCATCTCCCCCATTCAATCCGATACCGCCTCCAGCGCCGCCACGAGCGCGCCCACCGTCTCGACGTACGCGCGCACTGGCCCCGGTACGGACGCCAGCATCACCTCAGGCGGCCGCGGCACCTCCAGCAGACCGCCAGTTTACCGAACCCTCACTCCGGGCATCTACCCGCCCCGAATGGGCTGAACGCTTACCCCCATGCTGCTGGATGACTGACGAAGCGCTTCCAAGGTCAGGTCAGCCGTTCTCCTCTGCGTCCACTCGGGCTCGAATGTTCACGATCGCGTCGGCCGCCTCGTCCTTGACCGTCCCGTACGGCGGGCGAACGCCTTCGTCCATAGCAGCGATCCGTTCAAGCTCCGGCAGGATCTCCAGGCCACCTATGACAGTCGCGGGCGGCGCGGATGTCATAGCGCTCTCAGCGTGACCACCGTCCATCCACGCTTGTCCACTCGGCCAAGGGGATCATCCCGCGCGAAGATGCTCGTGCGCACATGCATGAGCATCTTGATCACCTTGGGCGCCGGATGATCATCTTGGGCAGCAGCCGCTCGCGACCGTTCGCCCATCCGAGCGAGGGCGGCCCGTCAGCCGCGCCCTGGTGCATAGCCCGGATTATTCACCGCGTCACGCAGAGGGCGGCGCGGAGTCCTGGGAGCGCGGGCGTCCCGCCCGCCCTCCCAGCAGG
>JACCZL010000573.1 GCA_013695975.1 Chloroflexota bacterium | reverse complement strand
GGATAGTTGGGCCCGAACTCGAACGTGCTGTAGTTGGTCTGCCAGGGGCTGTCGACGATGACGGCGCCGACCGGCACGTCACGCTGGCGGTAGCCGGCGACCAGATCGCGGACGGCCTGCGCGGTGTTCTCCTCGTCTTCCCAGACCCAGGGCTCGTAGGCCCAGCGTGGCGTCAGCGGCGGGCGCGGCGCCGCCGGCGGGGGCTCAGACTCGGGCAACCCCGAGAATGCCGGCCGACAACTGCCGCCCGCCAGCAGGACGCTGACCAGGATGATGATGCGGAGGCCATGCGAAGCGGGCCATGGCAGTCGAGTGGGCATCAGGGATCGAAATGGTAGCACGGGCCTCCGACGGCCATCGGGAGCTGGACTCGGCGCTTCCGCTTGACGTAGTCCACCACGATGTACTCGCCGAGGCGGTCGGGGGTCGAGAGGGAGGGCTCGGTCGCGGGCCGTGTGATCGCTCCCGGTCACTGGTGATATCATACGCGCGCGATCGAGGGGAGACGAGCGATGGACCTGCTGACGGTTCAGGAAACCGCGCGGATGCTGAAAGTGGCGCCAATCACCATCCGCCGCTACATCGCGGGCGGTCGCCTGCCGGCCGTCAAGGTCGGTCGCGGCCTGCGCGTCGAGCGCGAGGCCGTCGAGCAGCTCATCCAGCCGGTCGCCGTGAGACCCATCAACGGCAGGGTGGCGAAGCGGCCGACTGGGCGGCGCAAGACGGGGATTCTCTCGGCCGACGATCCGATCTGGGACATCGTGGGCACCGGCCGATCCGAAGGCCCAACTGACGTTTCAGAGAACAAGCGCAAATACCTCGCCGACGCGTACTTCGCCAAGCTCGACCGCCAGCGGGATGAGGGCTAACCTCGCCGGTTCCGCCAGGCGTGTGCTGATCGACGCTTCCGCCTATTTCGCCCTCGGCGATCCGCGCGACCGCAACCACGTCCCGGCCCGATTTGTCGCGAGGCGGATCATCAACGAGCAGTTGCGGACGTACACCACGAACTTCGTCGTTGCCGAGGCTCACGCACTGCACGTGACGCGGATCGGCCGCGGTGTGGGCCTGAGGTTCCTCGAGGGACTCGCCCGGGGCGAGACGATCGTCGTCCGGGTGAGCACATCCGATGAGCGTCGAGCAGTCCAGATCATTCGCCAATACGACGACAAGGATTTCTCCATCACCGACGCGATGAGCTTCGCGGTGATGGAGCGCCTGCGGATCGGCTGGGCCTTCAGCTTCGACCGCGACTTCAGCCAGTACGGCTTCCCACTGCTCAGCCCCACGTAGTTCGATAACCGTTCCCTGATGGCCCGGTACCGGATCACTCCGGCGACGGGCGGTCCGAAGGAGTGAGCACAGCGCTGGACGTCATAGCCCAGACGCCTCAGTGCCACGGGGAGTCGCGCGTCGATCATCTCGTCCGTGAACAGCTTGGTGCCTGGGCCGGCACGGCACGGGGCTCTTCCCCTCTGGCGCGGGGCTCATGATGCCCCCAGACTGACGGCTCTCGCCCGTCCTTACGAGACGTTGCGCTGGGTGCGGCGCTTTTGCTTGACGTAGTCGACGAGGATGTATTCGCCGAGGCGGTCGGGGGTGGAGAGGAAGGCCCGACCGCGGTTGATCTTGGTCATTTGCTCGACGAAGCTCATCAACGAGTAGCTCCGCTCGAGCATAAAGGTGTTGACGGTGATCTGCTCGCGGGCGCAGCGCTGGACCTCTTTCAGGGTCTCCTGGAAGGTCCGCCAGGTTGGCGGATAGGAGAACTCGACGCGGCCGTTTTCGAAGTGGGCGGTCGGCTCGCCATCGGTGATGACGATGATCTGGCGGTTGCCGCCCTTGTGGCGGGCCAGGAGCTGGCGGGAGAGCATGAAACCGTGCTGCATGTTCGTGCCGTAGACCCACTCGTTCCAGGTGAGCTGGGGGAGGCTCTCGGGCTTGAGCTCCTTGGCGTAGTAGGAGAAGCCGACGATATAGAGGTTGTCGCGGGGAAACTGGCCCTTGATGAGTGAGTTGAGGGCGAGCGCCACCTTCTTGGCGGCACGGAAGCAACCCCGCAGGATCATCGAGCGGCTCATGTCGAGCATCAGCACGGTCGAGGACTGGGTCATCAGCTCGGTGCGGTAGACGACGAAGTCGTCCTGGTGCAGGCGAACGGGGCTGCCGGGGCCCCGGCGCTCGACCGCGTTCATCACCGTCTCCTTGAGGTCGAGCAGGAACGGGTCGCCGAACTCGTAGGGCTTGGTGTCGTCGGTGCGGTCGCCGCCGGTCCCGCGGTGGTCGGTGTCGTGGCGGCCGACACGGTCGCGCTTGAGCTGGGCGAAGATGTCGCGGAGGGCCTTCTGGCCGATCTTGCGGATCGCGCGCGGGGTCAGCTCGTACTTGTCGCCTCGCTTCTCGATGTAGCCGGCGTCTTCGAGGAGCTTGCGGAGCTGCTTGAGCTGCTCGAGGGCGTCGCCGGCGTCGTCGCCCATGAGGCGGCGGAGCTGCTCGGCGTCGATCGCGTCCAGGTCGGCCTCGTCGACGGCGTTGCGGAGGTCCTTCTCGAGGCGGTCGAAGCCCTGAAGGTCGCCCATCAGCTTCATCGCTTCCTGGAGCGAGAGCGGCTCGTCGCCGCGGAACGAGTAGCGCCGGCGGAGATCGTCGGTCGGCGCGAGGTCGCCGAGGTTCATCGCCAGCTCGGCTAGCTCCTGGCGGAGCTGGGGGTCCTGGAGGGCGGCGTCCATCATCTCCTGGAGCTGGCGGCGCTGGTCGGGGCTCATGCTGTCCATCAGCGACTGCATCTGGGCCATCGACTGCTGGAGCTGCTCGACGAGCTGGTCGAGGTTTTCGGCGCCGGGGAAAAGCTGACCCCACTTCTGCATGAAGCCGTCGAAATCCGGCCGGCCGCCTTCGGCCCGCTCGCGCAGCATCTGGTTGAGTTCGCCGAGCATGCCGCGGACGGCCTGCATGTCCTGGGGGGTCATGCCCTGGATCGCCTGCTGCAACCCCTGGAACTGCTGCTGCATCATCTGCTGCTTGAGCATGTCGAGCAGGTCCTGGAACTGCTGGCGGGCGTCCGAGTCCATGAAGTCGTAGTCGGAGAGCTCCTTGATCTGGCCGGCCGGCTCCTTCGGGAGGCGGTCGAGCTGCCCTCGCTTCTGATCGGCCATCTTCTCGAGGGCCTTCTGGAAGGCGGCCTGCTCCGGGGCCTCGCCGGACGCGATCTTCTCGCGGCCGTCCTGGACGCGACGCTCGATCCCCTCGCGCTCGGCCTTGACGATCTGCTCGAGCCGCTCCTGGATGTCCTGGAGGACGGAGGACATGTTGTAGCGTTCGAGCTGCTCCTGCCGCTGCCGACGGAGCTGCTCGATCAGGTCCTGGAGGCCCGGCATCCGGTCGCCCTGCTGGTTCTCGGCCCCACCGCGGAACATCCGCCGCAGCGCCTTCCAGAGGTCGCCGTCGTCCATCAAGTCCTCGGACAACGACTCCATCAGCTCGTCGGCGTCGAGCGGAGCGACCTGCTGCGTGCCGTCCCAGCGCGAGTAGCGGATGATCATGGCGGTCTCCCGAGGGCTAACCCCTCCCCACCCCCCTCTCCGCGCCGGGGAGGGGGGTGGGGGAGGGGTCCTACGATCGATACCGGAAGCGGCCGGCCGTTCCGGCCGTGCGGTCTTTGTTGAGGCGGCGGTTGAGGTGGAGGCCTTCGAGGACGAACTCCATGGCGGCGGCGACCGTGGCGGGGTTGCCCTGGCCGCCGAGCTTACGGATGGCGTCGGTCAGGCCGCCGACTTCGGCCGCCTGGCGCATGTACTCGAGCGAGGGCATGCTGTCGGCGACTTCGATCCGCAGGCCGTTCTCGAAGTTGGTGACCAGCTCGTCGAGGTCGTCGAGCTCGAAGCGGCGGCTGAAGACGTTGGCGACTGCTCGCTGGACGAGCTTGTCGATGACCTTATCCTCGCTCCCGTCGCCGACCGTCTCGAGCTCGATCTTGCCGCCGGTCGAGGCGACGAGCGCGACGAGGTCGCTGATTCGGGGGGCGACCTGCTGCTCCTGGAGGCGGATCGCTCGCTTGAGGGCGTTGGCGAGGACGTTCTCGTAGTTGCAGATCGAAACGCGGACGCTGACGCCGGAGCGCTGGGAGATGTCGGCGCTCTTGCGAGCCAGGTGGGTGATCTCGGCGACGATCTCCTTGATGTAGTCGGGTGTCGTGGTCTGGAAGCCGTCGGCATCGAAGCTCGAACGCTCCTGCTCCATGATGTCGATCTCGTGCTGGAGCGTCTTCGGGTAGTGGGTCCGGATCTGCGAGCCGAAACGATCCTTGAGCGGGGTGATGATCCGCCCGCGATTGGTGTAATCCTCCGGGTTGGCGCTGGCGACGACGAAGAGGTCGAGCGGGAGGCGAACCTTGTATCCGCGGACCTGGACGTCGCGCTCCTCCATGATGTTCAGAAGGCCGACCTGGATCCGCTCGGCGAGATCCGGCAGCTCGTTGATGGCGAAGACGCCGCGATTGGTGCGCGGGAGCAGGCCGTAGTGGAGGGTCAGCTCGTCTGACAGGTAGCGACCCTCGGCGACTTTGATCGGGTCGACCTCGCCGATCAGGTCGGCGATGGTGATGTCCGGGGTGGCCAGCTTCTCGCCGTAGCGTCGATCGCGGGCGACCCACTCAATCGGCGCGCTGTCGCCGTGCTCGGCAAGCAGGTCGCGGGCGGCGGGCGAGATCGGGTTGAGCGGATCGTCGTTGATCTCGGAGCCGGCGACGATCGGGATCTCGTCGTCGAGGAGGTTGACCAGGGCGCGGGCGAGCCTGGTCTTGGCCTGGCCTCGCTCGCCGAGAAAGATGACATCCTGGCCGGAGAGGACAGCGTTCTCGAGCTGCGGGACGACACTCTCCTCATAGCCGACGATGCCGGGGAACAGCTCTTCGCTAGCCCGGATCTTCCGGATGAGGTTGGCGCGCATCTCCTCCTTGACCGAGCGCGGGCGGTAGCCCTGGGCCTTGAGTTCGCCGACCGTTGAAGGGTTGGCCATCGAGCTCTCCTGTCGTGGGGCATGCACGGGGTGGCGCGGACGCCGCCCCGGAAAAGAAACGTGTCGCGGGTTGGGCTAACGATGGCACTTTCGGGGAGGGGATGTCAATTTGGTGGCAGGGCCTCGTGATCAGTGATCGGCCGTGGATGGTGCCCGCCCCACGGCCCGTGGTATATCAGGCGCGCTCGGCGGAAGTCGGAGCCCCGTGGGTGCCGGCAGGGGCAGCCGATGCCACTCGTGACGCGGGGCTGATCGGCCGCGGGCTGATCGCCCGCTTGGTCCATCTGGACGTCCTGCCGGGCCTGTCCTACGCGGATGAAGATTTTACTGATTAACGACTACGGGACGGCGACCGGCGGCGCTGAGCTGATGCTGCTCGGGCTGCGGGAGGGGTTGCGTCGGCAGGGCCACGACGCCCGCCTGTTCGCCAGCTCCGCTCGGCCCGGGCCGGGCCCGAGCTCGGCCGACTACGAGTGCGTCGGGACGACCACACGGTTCCGGACGCTCCTGCAGACCGCGAACCCGTGGGCCTACCGACGCCTTCGCCGAGTGCTGGCCGAGTTCCGTCCTGATGTCGTCCACGCCCACATCTTCCTGACCCAACTCTCGCCCTTGATCTTGCCCCTACTCCGCGACGTGCCGAGCATCTACCACGCCGTCTGGTACCGCGCGATCTGCCCGATCGGCACCAAGACGCTGCCGGATGGGGCCCCATGCCGGACTCCGGCGGGTGCGGTGTGTTATCGGCAAGGGTGCCTTCCGCTGCGCGACTGGGCACCACTGATGGTGCAGATGGCGCTCTGGCGCCGCTGGCGCCACGTCTTCGACCTGGTCGTCGCCAACGGCGAGGCCGTGCGCAGCCGCCTGGTAGCGGAGGGCATCCGCCCGATCACGATGGTCCCGAACGGGGTGCCGATTCGGCCACCACGCCCGCCGCTGACGCCACCGCCGGTGGTCGCCTTCGCCGGCCGGCTCATCCGGAAGAAGGGCGCCGACGTGCTCGTCCGCGCCTTTGCGACGGTGGTCGCGCAGGTCCCGCGAGCGCGGCTGCTGCTGGCGGGACACGGGTCCGAGCGAGGGCCCCTCGAGCGGCTCGTCGCCGCTCTGGGGCTCTCGTCCCATGTCTCGATGCTCGGCCACCTGCCGCGCCCGGAGCTGGAGCGCCGCTTCGACGCGGCCTGGGTGCAGGTCGTCCCCTCGCGCTACGCCGAGCCGTTCGGACTCGTCGCCGCCGAGGCAATGGTGCGCGGGACCGCGGTGGTGGCCAGCCGGGCCGGCGAGCTGCCCGAGATCGTCCGAGACGGCTGGACCGGGCTGCTCGTCCCGCCGGAGGACCCCGACGCGCTGGCCGGCGCCCTGCTGCGCCTGCTGCGCGACCGCGACCAGGCCGAACGGATGGGTCGAGGGGGACGGGAGGTCGCGCTAGCACGTTTCACCGAGGCGGCCCACGTCGACCGCATGCTCGAGCTCTACCGGACCGTATGCCCGCGCAGGTGAGGGACCCGTGACCGCTGATCGGGACGTCGCGCCGCTCGTGATCCTGGCGCTCGACGTCGGCGACGCCGAGGCGATCCAGGAGTGGGCACGCGAGGGCTACCTGCCGACGATCGCCTCGCTCATGGAGCGCGGCTGCTGGGGGCGGACCAGCGGACCGGATCTGATCTGCGAGCACGGCATCTGGGTCTCCCTGCTCAGCGGCGTCTCGCGCGGCCGCCACGGCTATTACGCATCCCGCCAGTTGCGTCCCGGTACCTACGACCTGGTACGCACCACCGAGCTCGAGGCCGACGCGCTCCCGTTCTGGGCCCACCTGCGCGGGCGGGACGTGAAGGTCGCGATCGTCGACGTGCCCGACGCCTATCCGCTGCCCGGGCTGGCCGGTATCCAGCTCGCGAACTGGGCCGTCCACAACCCATCCCGCGGGCCGTCCGCCGAGCCGACGACGGTCTTGCGAGACGTTCGCCGCGCGCTCGGACCCGCGATGCGGATCGACGAGCGCATCGGCAGCAGCGTCCGAGAGGACGAGCGGATCTACCGACGCCTGCTGGAGCGGATCGAGCGGAAGGGCGCGCTGTCTCGGCACCTGCTCGGCCAACGTCGCTTCGAGCTAGTCGTCGTCGGCTTCGCCGAGTCCCATCTGGCGAGCCACCAGTTCTGGCAGTATCGGCCGCGGGCGGATCGGCCCGGTCCGATGGCGGAGGGTGCGCTGACGCATGCCATCCGCGACGTCTACCGAGCGATCGACCAGCTTCTGGGCCGACTGCTGGCGCTGCTGTCACCGGACGCCAACGTCTTTCTGGTGGCGTCGACCGGAATGGCGGACCACTACCCGACCACGGGGCTGATCGAGGCGTTCTGCCACCGGCTGGGCTACCAGGCAAGTCCCCGATCCGGGCGTCCCTCCCCAGGGGGGCCGGCCTCGAACCCGCTGGCGGCCATCCGACGCACGGTGCCTGAGGCCTGGCGCCTGGCGCTCAGCCGACACTTCCCACGGGCCATTCGGGAGCGCCTGCTGGCCGACCAGTTCCGAGGCGCGACCGACTGGCGGCGGACGACCGCCTTCGCGATCCCGTCCCTGTACAGCAGCTTCCTGCGCGTCAACCTGCGGGGTCGGGAGCCGGAGGGCACGGTCGAGGCGGGGCCCGCATACGAGGCGCTGCTCGATCGGCTGGAGTCCGACCTACGCCGGCTCGTCGATCCCGAGACCGGCCAGCCGGCGGTGCAGCAGATCGGGCGGTCCGCGAGGCTCTTCGGCGACGGGCCGCCCCAGTCCTTGCCCGACCTGTTCGTCACCTGGAAGCCGGCACCCTACTGGATGCGTCGGCTCGCGTATCCGAACGCCGAGCTGACACAACGCAAGCCCGAGCATCTCCGCGGGAGCGATCATACCCAGCACGGCTTTGTCGCCGCCGCCGGGCCGTCCGTCCAACGGCGGGGACCGATCGGCGAGGTCTCGCCGCTGGACCTGGCCCCGACGTTCCTGCGCCTGCTGGGCGAGCCCCTGCCGCTGGGGATGACGGGACGGCCAATCGAGGGCCTGGTAGGGTCAGCGGCCATGCTTACCGACAATTCGACACCCGGAGAAAAGGGGGTGATCTGAGGCCGCTCAGGCGGGTTCGCCTGATGCAATGGCCTCGGGGTCCGGGGCAGCGCGCGTTGACAGTGGGCGCGGGCCGGGGCTACACTCCCTCACGGCGCGGCGCAGGCGGGCTCGGAGGGGCGAGACGGCGGAGTGACGCAATTCCTGCTTCGGCTGGTGGTGAGCGCCGTCGCCGTGATCGTCGCCCAGCGGCTGTTCTGGCCCTACGTCCGCGTGGAGGGCGAGGGTGGCGAAGCGCTACTCGCGGCACTCCTGTTCGCGCTGGTCCTGGGCCTGCTGAACGCCCTGGTCCGACCCTTACTCCTGCTGCTGACGTGTCCACTCAACCTGGTGACGCTCGGGCTGTTCGTCTTCGTCGTCAACGCCGCCGTGTTCTGGATGGCGACCCTCGTTCCGGTTGGCGTTCAGGTCGAGGGCTTTCTTGGGGCCCTGATCGGCTCGCTCGCCGTCAGCGTCTGTAGCGCCATCGCCAGCCTTTTCATCAAATGACCATCCCGTGACCGTGCCCACGCTCGGAGCCGCCCGATGCGGCTGATGAAGCTGCTGGTGCCGGGTCTGCGCATCAAGCGCTGGCTTGGTCTCACGCTGCTCGGACTGGTCGTGCTCGCGCTGGGTTTGGCCTACCTTTTCGTGGAGGTGTATCGGACGGTCCCCTTGCCCGAGGAGGCGACGCTGCTGACGCTCCAGTTCCTCCCACGTTGGTTGCGCGGCGCCCTCTTCCTCCTGGCCGGCGGCGCGATCACGGTGCTAGGGCTCTGGCGACTGAATCGCAGCTTGATGGCGCCATTGCAGCCACCACAGGGCGGGGTCGGACTGGTCGACGCGCTGGTCAGCCTTCGACACCGGCAGCGCGGACCAAAGATCGTGGTGATCGGAGGCGGCACCGGCCTGTCGACGATGCTGCGTGGACTGAAGCACCACAGCGCGAACATCACCGCGATCGTCACCGTGGCCGACGACGGCGGCAGCTCCGGGCGGCTGCGACGCGAGCTCGGGGTCTTACCGCCGGGCGACTTCCGCAACTGCATCGTCGCCCTGGCCGACGCCGAGCCGGTCATGGCGAAGCTCTTTCAGTATCGCTTCGGCCAGGGCTCCGGGCTCGACGGCCACAGCTTCGGCAACCTCTTCATCGTGGCGATGAGCGGCATCACCGGCAACTTCGAGGAGGCGATCCGCGAAGCCAGCCGGGTGCTGGCCGTGCGCGGGCAGATCCTGCCGTCGACGCTGGCCAACGTGACCCTCTGCGCCGAACTGTCCGACGAGGCGCTGGTCGAAGGGGAATCGAAGATTTCCGAGGCGACCATCCCGATCAAGCGGGTCTACCTCCAGCCGGAGCGGCCGGCCGCGTACCCCGAGGCGGTCAGGGCCATCCTGGAAGCCGACCTGGTGGTGATCGGGCCCGGCAGCCTTTACACCAGCATCCTGCCGAACTTGCTCGTGGACGGGATCGCCAAGGCGTTGACGGCGACCGACGCCTTTACGGTCTACGTCTGCAACGTCGCGACCCAGCCGGGCGAAACGGACGGCTTCAGCATGGGGGATCACGTCAAGACCCTGCTGAATCACCTCCGCGCCAACCCGCTCGACGTCGTCCTCGCCAACAGCAACCTGCGCGGCGAGCTCGACCCTGCCTGGCGGGTCCAGCAAGTCGTGGCGGACCCTGCTGACCTCCCGCCGGATGGCCCCGAGCTGGCCTTCGACGATGTGGTCGACCCTCGCAATCCTCTGCGACATAGCCCGGAGAAGCTGGCCGTTTCGATCCTACGGCTCTACGAAGAGCGCGGCGCGACGGCGATGACGGCCGTGCGGGCGGCCAGCGTAGGGGTCGGGGGTTAGCATCCGAGCCCGGATCTCCTATACAATGGGCAACCATGAGCGGCTACCTGAACGTCGTCCAGATCATCGTCTCGATCGTCGTGATCCTGGTGGTGTTGCTGCAATCGCGGGGATCGGGCTTCTCGGCGACGTTTAGCTCGGACACGTCGATTTATCGCACGCGACGGGGGGTCGAGCGGACGCTGTTCAATGCGACGATCGGGCTGGCTATCCTCTTCGTGCTCACCTCGGTTGCCAGCGTCATCTTTGCGTCGTAGGGCGTGAGCGAACGGGTCAAGCCCCTTTCACTCTGGGACTCGCGCTTCTCGTCTCCGGCCGGCCGACGCCGGGCCCAGGCCGTCACGATGTGGCCGCGGTCGCGACAGGGGCTCTGGCTGGCCCTGGGGAGTGTCGCCGGCGCGGCGCTGCTCACCCTCGGCGCCCTGGCGGCGCTCGTATTTCTCGTCCGGCCGGCACCCCCATTTGAAGCCTACGTCGAGGCCGTTTCCGACGAGCCGCCGCTCTTCAATCCGGTCCTGGCACCCTATACGCTGGCTGGCCAGGACGTCCTGACGCTGGTCTTCGCCGGCCTGGTGCGGGCGGACGCGGTCGGCAACCTCCAGCCAGACCTGGCTGAGGGCTGGGACGTCAGCCCTGACGGGCGGGTCTACACCTTTCGGCTCCGCGAGGGGCTCGCCTGGCACGATGGCGCACCGCTCGACGCCGGCGACGTCCGCTTCACGATTGAACTGGTCCAGGCGGCGGACCACCAGGGGAATGGGGAGCTCGCCGAGCTCTGGCGTGGGGTGACGGTCGACGCCACCGACGAGCGGACGGTCAGGTTCAGCCTGCCGGACCCATTGGCCTCGTTCCCTGAGCACCTGACGCTCGGACTGTTGCCGCGCCACCTCCTCGAAGGCGTCTCGGCCGCCGCGCTGCCCCTGCACCCATTGAACCGCTACCCGATCGGCAGCGGCCCCTACCAGGTCGCATCGCTCGAGCCTGAGCGGGCGATTCTCGAGCGTTACCCTGGCTATCACGGGACGCCGCCGCGGCTCGAGCGGATCGAGCTGCGCTTCTTCGCCGACCGCTCCGTCGCGGTGGATGCCCTGCTTGGCGGGCGAGTCGACGGGCTAGGCCACTTGCGAGCGGAGGAGGTCGAGCGGGCCGCGGCGACGCCGCACCTGGCGGTGTACGCCTTCCCCGAACGATCCAAGGTGGCGACGCTGGCGCTCAACGTCCAGAGCGAGCTGTTCGCCGAGCGGGCGGTACGGCTGGCCCTGGCGCGAGCGGTCGATCGGAGCGGACTGGTCCGACGGGCTCTGGCCGGCCGGGGCGAGCCGGCGTTCGGCCCGATACCGGTCCAGTCATGGGCCTACGCCCAGGTTCCGAACGCGGCCGAGTACGACCCGATCGGGGCGACGGCGCTCCTCGACGGGGCCGGCTGGCAGGTTGGTCCGAGTGGGATCCGCGAACGTGAAGGGCGACGACTCGCCTTTACCGCGCTGACCGCCGACACTCCCGAGCGCCTGGCCGTCGCCCGCGAGCTGGTAGAGCAGTTGGGACGGGTCGGCTTCGCGGTGGAGCTCCGATCGCTGCCGTCGGACGAGCTAACTGAAGAGCACCTCGAGCGGCGCCAATTCGAGGCGGCGCTGGTCGGGTCGTGGGCGATGGGGAGCGACCCGGACGTCTACCCTCAGTGGCACTCGAGCCAGGTCGCACCCGTCGGCGGCAACTACGCCGGATTCGCCGATCCGGACGTCGACCGCTGGCTCGAGGCGGGACGGCAGGAGCTACGCTCGGAGGACCGCCGCAACGCCTACCTCCACTTCCAGGCCCGCTGGGCCGAGGAGCAGCCGAGCGTCATGCTCTACCATCCGCTGTCGAGCTTCGCGGTCAGCAAGGACGTCCGAGGGGTGCAGGCGGACGCACGACCCGACTCGTCCTGGCGGCTGCGCGACGCTGTCCACTGGCGCCGGCCCTCTCACCCCACGGCCCTCCAGCGGGGACGGGAGCTGGTCATCACCCGCCTCGGGGTGCTGGGGCTCCCGATCAGGACCGGGCCTTAAGTCCGATACCGTGAAGACCGGTCGGGCCCCTACTCCTGACTGATCGAGCCGTGGGACAGGCGGGCCGCGAGCCTCCGCAGCCGCTCCGTGGGCGGTGGCTGGGGAACCGGTCGCAGGCGAATGGTGGCCCGAGTGCCGACGCCGGGCGTGCTGCTGGCGAGATTGCGGTCGACCTGGTGCAGCAATGGGTGCCGCGGGCGCCGATGCCGACCGCCCGGAACGGCGGCGGGGCCGGCGTGATCGACGGCAATATCTACGTCGCGGGCGGCCGCCCACCGCGTGGGCACGACCTGGCGGTCTACGACCAGAGCGCGGACGCCTGGACCGTGCTGCCCGACGTGCCGACGCAACTGGTCCGGCCGGAGCTGGTGACTAATTCGGGCTAAAGGCACTGTAGGCCCGGCTCGCCGCGCTGGTCGCGAACGGGACCGTCCGCAGGGGGGGCCGGCCCAAGGTGATCATTCGGTGCCCAAGATGCTCAAGGTGATCATCGTGTGCGCACGAGCATCTTCACGCTTCGGATGATCATCTTGGCCGAACGAGTCGGACGAAGCGAAACTGGGCGGACCGCGCGATCACTGTGGTGTCCTGTCGATCCCGCTAGTGGACTGTCAACCAAGGTCTGATGGGTCCTCGTAGGGGCGGGTGGGGACAAGCCCCACCCCTACATCCCCGCCCTGGCTGAGGGCGGGGACAAGCCCCGCACCTACGGCGTACCGACCCACCGATGAGATCGTGACCGAGCACTAGTGGGTCACTTGGCATGAACGACGCCATTGGTCGAGGGTGGTGAGACGCCGATGGATCGGCCGACGGGCGCAAGCGCCGGAGCCACCGAGGGCATGGTGGTGACGTTGACGGCTGCGCTCGCG
>JACCZL010000552.1 GCA_013695975.1 Chloroflexota bacterium | reverse complement strand
CACCTTCAACAGTAGCAGGCACACGACGGCCACGACGCCGAAGGCGCCTGCCCGCGGGTCCCGCATCAGGGCCAGCCGGGTCTGAGGATCGCGGCCCCCGAAAACGCCATCGAAGGTGTCGATCAGGCCGTCCAGGTGGAGGGCGCCCGTCATCACCGCCAGCAGGATGACCAGCACGACGTCGCGCACCGGCCGGGCGATCAGCGGCCGCAACAGGACGTCGGTGGCGAGCAGCCCCAGACCAAGCAGCAGCCCGACCGCCGGAAAGAACGTCTCGGCGCTTCCCAGGCTGGCCGATCGCGGCGCCCGCCGGACGATTGGCGGAACGATGGTCAGGAACTGCAAGGCGAAGAGCGGCGCGAGCCACGCCGACGCGTCCTCGCGACCGGGCGTCTCGCCTGGCCCCGCGGGCACTCGGTGATCCAGATCGGCGCCACGCGCATCAGGGTCTAATCCAGCCATGCGGCCGATTATATCGCCACGCTGCGCCCAGCCCCGGCGCTCGGGGTGCGCCGGGAATGTAGTAGAATTCTACGCGCCACGACGCCGAGATACACTGCTGATGATTCGCCCACTCCGACCGACCGATCTGGTCCCCTTGACCGTGTTCTTGCGCCAGACGGCGGGTGATGAGATTACCGCTCATACCTGGCCCAAAGTTCAGCCAGAGAGCAGCCATCTGCCCCTGGAGCAGGCGCTCTGGCAGAGTCTCGGGCAGGGCTCCAGCCGGGGACGCGGCTGGGTCGCCGCGGCCGGTGGCAAGCTGGTTGGCCTGGTAGTGGCGCGCTCTCGCTCGAGTGGTCTGGTCTGGGATGTCGAGCATCTGCACGCGAGTGAGGGCTCGCACGAAGCGGCCGCCGAGCTCCTCGACCGAGTGTGTCAGGAGGCGGTGAGTCGCGGCTCGCGGCGGGTCTTCATGGAAGCGCCGCTCGGGTCGCGTGGCCAGCAGGTGGCGCGGCGGGCAGGCTTCGAGCGCTACACGGGCTCGTCGGTCTACCGCATGCTCCCGCCGCTTCGACTCCCGTCATCTGAGCATTTCGAGGGACGCCCGCGCCTGCGAGCGGACGAACAGTCGCTGTTCCAGCTCTACAACGCCGCCCTGCCGGCGGTCGTGCGGTCGGCGGAAGCGATGACCTACGACGAATGGTCGGCGCTCCACCGCGGGCGGAAGCGGTGGGCCCCGTCGCTGTTCGGCGATCGCCATGACTACGTCTGGGAGCTCGGCGAGGGCCTGGCCGGCTGGCTGGAGGTCGTCTACGGCCACAAGAGCCAGTGCCTCGAGCTCCTGGTCCACTCGAAGTACGACAGCCTCTTGGATCGCTTCATCAGCTATGGGCTGAAGCAGGTCAGCCCGAAAGCGGCCGTCTACTCGGCGGTCCGTGAATACCACGCGAGCCTCGCCGGTGCGCTGGAGCGCGTCGGCTTCCAGCTCGCCGGACAGTACGACATCTACGTGCGGCAGCTCGCGGTTCGGGTCCCCGAATCGAAGCTCGTCCCCGCCCAGTTTATTGGAGGATGATGGCTCAGCCAGCCGAGTACCCACGCCGTCCTTTCGAGCAGCGAGTGACC
This sequence comes from Chloroflexota bacterium, assembly GCA_013695975.1. Taxonomy (GTDB): domain Bacteria; phylum Chloroflexota; class UBA6077; order UBA6077; family JACCZL01; genus JACCZL01. The sequence goes on along the minus strand of JACCZL010000552.1, from coordinate 1,229 downwards.
GACGACCTCGACGTCCTGCTCGCGGTTCTCCCGCCGCACATCCACGACCCGATCCTCGAAATGCCCGACCGCCATGACCTCCTCGAGGTGGTCATGGACCTCGGTCGTGAGCCAGAAGCCCGCTTCTCCGGTCGCGAGATCATTCTGAGCAACCATACCGTCACGACCGAGGACATCGACTACGTCATCCAGCGGATCGGCAGTTTCGGAGAGGACAACCGCGCCGGCATCGAGCGGACGCTCCACCGCATCTCGGCCATCCGAAATCGCGCGGGCCGCGTGATCGGCGTCACCTGCCGCGTCGGTCGGGCGGTCTACGGGACCATCGCAATCGCCCGCGACCTGGTTGAGTCGGGGAGCAGCATCCTGATGATGGGAAAGCCCGGAGTTGGGAAGACCACCCTGCTGCGAGAGGCAGCGCGGGTCCTGGCGGACGACCTCCGCAAACGGGTCATCATCGTCGATACCTCAAACGAGATCGGCGGGGACGGCGACATCCCCCATCCCGCGATCGGGCGCGCCCGCCGCATGCAGGTCGTCACACCGACGATGCAGCACGCGGTGATGATCGAGGCGGTCGAGAACCATATGCCCGAGGTGATCGTCATCGACGAGATCGGGACGGAGCTCGAGGCGTTGGCGGCCCGGACGATCGCCGAGCGCGGGGTCCAGCTCATCGCCACGGCCCACGGCAACACGCTCGAGAATCTAATGCTCAACCCGACCCTCGCCGACTTGATCGGCGGGATCCAGACGGTGACCCTCGGCGACGAGGAGGCCCGCCGTCGCGGCACCCAGAAGTCAGTCCTCGAGCGCAAGGCCCCGCCAACCTTCGGCGTGGTCATCGAGATCCAGAACTGGAGCCGCGTGGCCGTCCACGAGAACGTGACGGAGGTCGTCGATGCGATGCTCCGTGGACAGACGAGGGGGGCAACGGTGCGCTACCGCGACGAGGAGGGCGAGGTCCAGCTCGAGCGGCCGCCGGCGCGTCGTCTGAGAAGCGCCAGCGGGTTACTCGGCGACGACGGCGTGACGACTCCAGCCTCATTCGGCTGGGACCTGCGGGGCGAAGCGCGGCATGAATCGCGGGATGTCGAGGCGCCGCGGCTCGCCGGCGGCAACGGCAGCGCGCAGCCCGGAAAGATCGTGCGAGTCTACGCCTACGGCGTCAACCGCTCGCGGCTGGAAGCGGTCGTCCGGGGGCGCCGGCTGCCGGTGGTGACGACGAT
>JACCZL010000545.1 GCA_013695975.1 Chloroflexota bacterium | reverse complement strand
CCCCAGCTTCGCGCCCCGGCATCTCAGGCCGTCCCGGGATCGGTGGTCGCGAGCGCGAGCAAATGGTCGACGCCGGCGTGGCGAGCGCCGTCCCCCGAGGCGCAACCTGTCGTGGAGCTCCTGGCCCACTTGCCCCTCGGTGCCCCGATCGCAGCTTTGACTGCCTGGCTTCCTGAAGGGGCATCCGTCGCGGCGCTCACGCTCCGGAAGACTCGTGCCGGCACCCCACCGCTGCTGGCCCGCATCCAGGCTGGCCGTGCGGCGGTGTGGTTGACCATGGTCGGCGTTGCGCCGACCCTTCGATCGCTGCTGCCCGCCGCCGTGGGACTTCGCTGGGCGCGCGCGCTCCGCGGCCCACCGACCGAGGTTCCAACGGCCTAGCCTCTTCGGTCATTCGATCGGTGGCGCGGGGCGGGCACGCTCGCAAGTCGGGCCGCTCCAGCCGGATGTGTCTCCCCTGCTCCGAGCCACCGCCGTCGCGCTCGTCCTATCCCGGTGGGTCGTGTCGGCGAACACCGAGCATGGCCGAGCGGCTACTTCTTTGGGTGCGTGGCAGCCTCATTCCTCTGAGCCACTCGCCCGAACGTTCGAAGCGGAGGGCCGCTTCTGACCTCGAGCAGGTTGCGGATCAGCAACTCCAGATCAAGGATAGGGCAATGCATGGCGAGAGTATCCTGGTGGACATCGGGCTGGCGATCGTCGCGGCGACGGCGCTGGCCTACCTGGCGCGATTACTGCGGCAACCGCTGCTGCTGGCGTACATCGGGGCCGGACTCCTGATCGGGCCGCCACTGCTCGGGCTGGTCCACAACGAGGAGGCGATCGCCGAGATCGCCGAGCTGGGCCTGGCGCTCCTGATGTTCATCGTCGGGCTCGAGATCGACCTCAAGAAGCTGGTCAGCTCTAGTCGGGTAGGGGCCCTGGTCGGGACGATCCAGGTGATCCTGTGCGCCGTCATGACGCTCGGCTTCGTCTTGCTGCTGGGGTTCAGCGGCCTGCCGGCCCTGTATCTCGGCGTGGCATCGGCGTTCTCGAGCACGATGATCGTGGTCAAGCTCTTGTCCGACAAGAGCGAGCTGGACACGGTCGACGGGCGACTGACGCTGGGAGCCCTGCTGATGCAGGACGTCCTGGCGATCGTCGTCCTGGCGCTCCAGCCGAACCTCGAGGATCCCTCGCTCGTGCCGATCGGCGTCTCCCTACTCTTCGGGCTCGGCCTGGTCGGGGGCGCGCTCCTGGCTTCGCGCTTCATCCTCCCGCGGGTGTTCGAGTACGCCGCCAAGAGCCCGGAGCTCGTCCTGATCACGGCCATTTCCTGGTGCCTGGTGATCGGGTATCTCGCGGTCCTAGCGGACTTCTCGATCGCGATGGGGGCGCTCATCGCCGGCGTGGCCCTCTCGTGGTTCCCCTACAGCGTCGACGTGGTGGCGAAGATCCGAAGCCTGCGGGACTTCTTCGTGACGCTGTTCTTCGTCGCCCTGGGGATGCAGCTCCAGATCGGCTCGATCCAGGTCGTCCTGGTGGCAGTCGCGCTGTCGGCAGTGGTGATTGTGAGCCGGTTCCTCACGGTCGGGCCGGCGCTGTACCTGATGGGCTACGGCTCGCGGGTCGGCCTGCTCTGCTCGCTGGCGCTGGCCCAGGCGAGCGAGTTTGCCTTGGTGATCGTGGCGGTCGGGCTGTCGCTGGGGCACATCGGGCGCGAGGTCGCCTCCATCATGGCGCTGGCGCTGGTGATCACGTCGACGCTGTCGACGTACATGATCATGGCCAACCACGCCATCGCCCGGCGCGGAGTGATGCTGCTGAAGCGCCTGGGGATCAAGGAGCGGGCGCAGGCGGAGCCGCCCAAGCGGTCGGAGCGGGCCCACGACGGCCACGAGGTGATGGTGCTCGGCTTCCACCGCGTGGCCAGCTCGATGCTTTACGAGACGCAGGGCTCGGGGAACGGGCGGGACGTGCTGGTCATCGACTTCAGCCCGGAGGTCTACGAGGACCTGCGGCGGATGGACCTGCCGATCGTCTACGGCGACATCAGCCACCTCGATACGCTGGAACACGCCGGTGTGGACGATGCGAAGGTCGTCATCTCGACCGTCTCGGAGGATTTCCTGCGGGGCACCGACAACATCAACCTGCTCAGGCAGGTCCGGCGCCTCAACCCGCGGGCGCGGGTGATCCTCTCGGCGGAGACGTTCGAGCGCGCGCGCGAGATGTACGAGGCGGGGGCCGACTACGTGGTCTTGCCGCGGGTCGAGACCGCGCGCGCGTTCCTGGAGGTCCTGGAAGCCGTCGAGCGTGGTGCGCTGGACGAGCTACGGGCGCGCGCGCTGGCCGATCTCGCCGACCGCCAGGAGGTTCTGGCGTGAGACGCGCCCCTGGCTTGATGGCTCGGCGGCTCGGTCC
>JACCZL010000517.1 GCA_013695975.1 Chloroflexota bacterium | reverse complement strand
GTCAGAAGATGGTCTGGTCAGGCGGGATGCCCCTGGGGCTCTTCAAGGGTGTACGAACCTTCACGTTGTCACCGCAAGGGAGCGCTGCCACCAGATTCACGATGCGGGAGGAGTACACCGGCCCGCTCGTTCCCCTGATCTGGCGATCGATGCCCGACCTTGGACCGTCGTTTGAACAGTTCGCCGCCGGGCTCAAGAACCGGGCCGAGAGCACCGACTAACAACGACACCAGTCGCCTCGAGAGCAGGCGCGGATGACGGCCCGCTTAGCCAGTCGGTTCCCCATAGCTCCGGCCGGATGCTCCGGCCTGCGCCCACGGACCGGCCCCCGGGTGGGAGCGTGCCAGGCCAGCTCGACGGCCGGGTCACAACCTCGTCTCAACCGCCTCCGCAGACCAGTCAGCGACCCAAAAAGTGGTTGACCCGCTCGAACATGTGTGCTACCGTACTTCTGTGAGCTGCAGCTTGCCGATCCGACCATAGCGAGGAGTGATCATGACGGTTTCAACAGCGGCCGCGCGAAGCGTGCGGCCGATTCCGGAGGGCTACCACAGCCTGACCCCGGGCCTGGTCGTGAACAACGCGGCCGAGGCGATCGAGTTCTACAAGCGGGCCTTTGGCGCCCGCGAGCTATTCCGCATGGCGGCGCCGGACGGGCAGAAGGTCTGGCACGCCGAGCTTCAGATCGGGGATTCCCGCCTGATGCTGGGTGATGAGATGCCGGGGATGGGCGATACCCGCGCACCGAAGTCCCTCGGCGGGACGGCGTCCTCGCTCCATCTCTACGTCGAGGACGCCGACGCCGCCTTCCAGCGCGCCGTCGAGGCCGGCGCCACCGTCAGCATGCCCCTGGAGGACGCCTTCTGGGGCGACCGCTACGGCACGGTCACCGACCCCTTCGGGCACGTCTGGGGGATCCTCACCCACCAGGAAGACGTGAGCGAAGAGGAGATCCAGCGCCGGGCCCAGGCCTACGCCGCCGAGTCCGCGTAGTCTGCGAGGCGCGCTCCGGTCGTCTGCCCACCACATTACGGCTGGGCAGCCGGCCGGAGCGCGCTGAGCACCCCGTTCAGCAGCGACGCCTTTACCAGCCGCTCCGGCGGCATGGACCGCCGACCGACCGCTCATCACTCCTGGCGCCGTCCCTTCCTCCGCCGCGGACGCGAACGGATCGCCTCATCACTGCAGTCCAGATAGCTCTAGAACCCCACCTCGGCGTCGCCCGTTGACAGATTCGCTGCTCACTCGTATCGTACGTCTTCAAGACGCGGGGGCTTGGAGGTGGGCCGTGCGGATTGTGGTCGTCGGCACCGGCGGCCTTGGTGGCCTATTCGGTGGTCTGCTCGCCAGGCATGGCGAGGACGTGACCTTTATCGCCCGTGGCGCAAACCTGGACGCGCTGCGGGAGGGGGGGCTGACCGTCAGGTCCACGTCCCTCGGCGACTTCACCGTGCGGGTCCGAGCGACCGATGAGCCGCGAGAGCTTGACCCCCCGGATCTGGTGCTGTTCTGCGTCAAGACGTACGACCTGGAGCCCGCGGCGGAGCAGATCCAGGTCGGTGGTGGGCCCCGGCACGGTGGTGGTCCCGCTCCAGAACGGCATCGACGCGACCGAACGGCTCGGGCGCATTGTCGGGGAGGACGCGGTCGTGGTTGGCATCACCTACGTGAGCTCGACCCGCACGGCCCCAGCGACGATCGACCACACCGCGAATACGCGGATCATCCTCGGCGAGCCGGGCGGCGGCCTCAGCCCGCGCGCCGAGGCGATCGCTGACGTGCTCCGCCGGGCCGGCGTTGATGTTGAGGTGCATCCGGATCCGCTGGTCCCGCTGTGGGAGAAGTTCGTCGGGTTGAGCGCAGTCGCTGGCATGGCCACGCTGACCCGCCTCCCCCTTGGGCCGATCCTGGCCTGCCCGGAGACCCACGAAGGCCTCTTCGCCGCCATGGAGGAGGTCGTTGCCGTCGGTCACGCCCTCGGCATCGCGATCCCGGCCGACTGCGTCGATGGGTTCAGGGCACTGGTGCGGAGCCTGCCCCCCAGAGCACGCCCATCGATGGCCGTCGACCTGGAGGCGGGTCGCCGACTCGAGTTGGAGAGCGTCAATGGCGTGGTCGTGCGACTAGGACGCGACGCTGGCGTGCCGACACCGATGAACGTGGCGATCTACGCCGCGCTCAAGCCTTACCTGAACGGCGCTCCCGCGCTCCCCTGACGACACGCCACCGTGTCGACTTCGGAGGGCACGAGCTCGGCCCCGCCTATTCGCTGGTGCGAATGCCGTTCCAGCTCTTCCTGATCTAGTGGATCTACAAGGCGGCAGTACAGCCACGAAGCTCCATGCTGGTGGGGCGAACCTTGCGTGAGCCTGCCCGAAGGGGATCATCCTGAGCGCGAAGAGGCTCACGCGCACACGGTGATCATCTTGAGCATCTTGGGCTCTGGATGATCATCTTGGTGACCCTTCAGGGCCAGTGGCTCGGCGTTGGGAGGGCAAACCTCAGCCGCCCGCGGGCGCGAGCCGCGGGAAGAGGACGCGGACCGTCTGGTCGATGCCACACCGCGCCGACTGGCCGATTCGGACGTCCCCGCGGGCGCTAATCAGCAGGAACGCTTCGGGCCGGCTGACCCGAAGGCGGTCCTCGAGGAAGGTGGCCATCTCCGACACGGCGATCCTGACGGCCTCCTCCAGGTCCGGCGCCGTCCCGTAGGTCAGCCAGCAGCCGGCCGCCTCGAACCACGGCCTGGCTCGAGCCGCGCCTTTGACCAGCTCCACCCGCACCGTCACCCGCGCCGAGATCTCGACCGCCGTCCCGCTCACCTCACCGTCGCCCATGCTGGCGTGGACGTCGCCCAGCGCGAGCAGGCCACCGGGCACGAAGACGGGCAGGTGGGCCACCGTCCCCACCATCACGTCGTTGAAGTCGAGGTTGCCGCCATGCGGTCCGGGCTCAGCGGTGACGTAGCGCCCTTCGGCCGGGCAGGTCCCGATGACCCCCACCATCGGACGGGTCGGAAAGCGGATGCCTGTCTCCGAAACCAGCTCGTCGCCCACGACGTGGAAGATCATCCCGTGCAGCTCGTCGATCTCGTCGCGCATCACCCCCGCGCCCGGCGTCAGGCGGCACCAGCCGACGTCCTCCAGCTCGATCGCGAGGATCTCGACCCGCAGCTCGTCGCCAGCCTCCGCCCCGCGGACGGCGATCGGCCCGCTGGCGGGATTGACCCGTCCGGGGTCCCGGATCCGCATGTACGCCGGGATGTCGCTCGCCTGCCTGACCCGCCCACTCGAAGCGTCCAGCGTCTCGAACGTCACCGTCTCGCCGGACTCGATCTCGAGCACCGGCTCCAGCTCCGGCCCGAAATGATACGTGATCCGCTCCCTGCCGACCGTTCGCCCGCCCCGCCCTCCAGACATCCCTGCCTCCTACACCCGTGACCCGATCACTCCCCCGGGTATGGGGCGCCGCCGCATCGACGACGGAATCGAGGCCGATAGGCCCGGTCTGCTCTGCACATTAGACGGGTGATTCCCACAGGCTCCCCAGTGGGCACGCGAAGCCGAGCAGAAGGGGCGTCGTCAGCGCGTCGTCGCCGCCGAGCGTAGTCACAAGCTGCAACGTTGCCTGCTCGCGCCGGTAGACCCGGACCGTCCGCCCGCTCCCGTCGACGACCCAGTACTCGTGGACACCCTGGCGCGAGTACAGCTCCAGCTTGAGCTCCAGGTCGCGCACCTCGTTCGCCCGTCCGGGCGAGAGCACCTCGACGACCAGCTCGGGCGCCTGGCGCAGGTGGCCGGCTTCGTCCAGCGCCGCGGCCAGCCGCTCACGGCGGATCCAGACGACGTCGGGGATCACGTTCTCGTCGGACGGGAAGATCAGCCCGGGGCCGGAGACGGTGACGCCGACCCCAGTGTGACGATCCCAACCGCGGAGAGCCATCACGATCCCGTCACAGGTGTACTGGTGGTGCCAACCGGGCGCTTTCGCCACGTGCAGCTCCCCGTCGATGATCTCGTAGCGAACCCCTTCGATGTCCGGCAGACGTTCGAGGTCGCTCGAAGTCCAGCGAAGCACAGCGCTCATTCGGCCCCTCCACAAGTCGGGCTCCTCTGAGTCGTCTCGGGCAACTGTATTCACGGCCATGCCGCCAGCGCATGGCGCCGATGCACGCGCTTGGCTAGCGGATCTTGACCCCCTCCTTCTCGAGCATCGACTCGGCGTCTTTCTGGAGCGCCTTCATCGCGTCGGCGGGACTGGCCTGGCCGGAGGCGATCGTCTGGAGGGCGATGATGACGCGGTCGCCGATCGGCGGAAACTGCGGGA
>JACCZL010000484.1 GCA_013695975.1 Chloroflexota bacterium | reverse complement strand
TCTGGGACTCGAGCGCGTGATCATCACTCCGGGCTGGCGGATCGGGCACCACACCGGGGCTCGACCGCCGACGCCCCCGCCGGATTGAACGCGGGGCCGGGGATAGTTCTGCATGACGATCAGGGGTCGGCGCCGGAAGCCGCCCCATAGAGTAACGTTTCGCCGAACGCGATCCGCAATGCCTGGTGGAAGGCGACCAGGCAGGCGAACGTGACGATCGCCCCGTTGGTCCACATGAGCAGGATCATCAGCGGCAGGTCCCTCGACCGGAAGCCTTCGGGCGAAATGAGGAAGGCGCTCACCACGGTCAAGGCCGTGCTCAAGGCAGATGCCAGCGCCGAGAGCGTCAGGAGCCTCGCCCGGACGTTGCCCCGACCGGGACCGACGCTCAGCGCGATGGCGACGATCGCTAGGTACAGCGTCGAGGTCAGCAGCTCGAAGAGCTGGCCGAGCAGCCTCAACGCCGAGAACACGTTGAGCACGTTGTGGACGGCGATCGCGAGCGCGGTGGCCAGGAGGACCTCCCTCGTCGACACTGCCCGTTCATCCAGGTACGCGCGGAAGAGGACGTAGAAGACACACACACAGGTCAGGACCAGGGCCCGCGGGCTGTACGGCAGGCCGATGCCAACCCCGAAGAGCGGGAGCGACGAGAGCACACCCCAGGTCAGCTCGGTCGCGATGTAGGAGAAGGCGAAGACGATCCCAAACTGGGTCCGGTACACCCAGACGAGCTTCCGCACCGACGACCAGTGGACGCGCAGCCGATCGAGCCCTCCGACGGCGTTGGTCGCGCCGACGCCGAGCTTCGGGACGTTGCGGGCGTGGCCGAGCGCGTCGATCAGGCGCGACCGCTCGTCCGGGGACAGCCCCGCCGAGCGTAATTGATCGGCCAATCGGTCCGCCCGGCCGCGCTCGGTCAGCGCTTCGACCGCGCGCTCGCGCACCGCCTCGCGATACCGATCGCTCTGGACCACCTCCAGCAGCCGATGGTCGATCTCCGCTTCCAGGTCCGGCTCGGGCAGCCAGCGCAGGATCGCGAGGCCCTTGAGCTGTTGCGCCGCCTCGCCCGACGTCAGGTAGGCTTCGGCGAGGGCCAGCGCTTCCCGCGAGCTGCCGGAGGCGGTCAGCCAGTCGCGGAGGCCGACACCTTCTTCGACGATCCCGCGAAGGAGGAACTCCCGCTCGGTGGCGTTGAGGGTCCCCGGGTGCCCCGCGGCCCAGGCCCGCGCGCTCGCGAGCCGCGGGCCTCGGTACAGCTCGCTCGGGTGCCGCCCCTGCCGCTCCCACTCAGCGCTGGCCTGGGTCAGGCGGCGGTGCACGAGCAGGCCGGCCCGGTCCTCGTCCAGCCAGCCGCGCAGCCGTGGCCAGTGCCGGATCAGCGCCTCGTGGGCCACCTCGACCACTTCCCGGCCCGTGACCCCATCCACACCGGTCACGACCAGCCGGGCGTCGGCCAGGCGCTGGACCAGCACGATCGTCGCGGCCGGGAACGCCCCGGCCGGTATCAGCTCGTCTAGCCGCACCCGCCGGCGCGTATCGCGACGCTCCTCGCCCCGAGCGGCTTCCTCGTCCAGGCGCGTGAGCCGCAGCAAGATCTCGCGCATCCGCCCCTGCTCGGCCGGCGCCAGCGATGCGTAGACCTCATCCGCGGTGCGGGCGATTGCCCTCTGGACTCCGCCGATCGCCCGATATTCTTCGGTCCGCAGCCAGCGTCCGTGCCGCCACGACCAGAGCTCGAGCAGCGCGTGCTGGAGCAGCGGCATCGCCCCCGGCTCACCCCGGACGTCATCGAGGATCGTGTTCTCCAGGTCGGCCTCGAAGCGCAAGCCCACGGCCTTCGCCTGCTGGTCGATCGCCCCGCGCAGCTCGGCCGCGTCCATTGGGGCGATCAGCTCCTGCCGCGCCTGCATGATCTCCTTCAGGGCCGGGTACGGCGCGCACTCTCCCCAGAAGTCGGCCCGCATCGTGATCACCACGCGCGTCCGGGCGGCCAGCGCGAGCAGGCGGTCCAGGAACCTGCGCCGTTCATCCTCGTCGAGGCAGAGCGTGAACAGCTCCTCGAACTGGTCGACGACCACCACGAAGCGCTCCTCGCGCACCTTCGACAGCGCCGCTTCCAGCCGGGCGAGCGGATCGCTGCCCGGCGTCACGTCCGCCAGCCGCAGCGCCGGCTCGCTGTCTCGCAGGGCCGGGATCAACCCCGCCAGCACCACCGAGGACTTGCCGCTGCCCGAGGGGCCCAGCACGGCCAGAAAGTTGTGCTCGGCCAGCTTGCCCCGCAGCTTCTCGATCAGCGACTCGCGCCCGAAGAAGAACTCGCGGTCCTCGTCGCGGAAGGGATACAGGCCGCGGAAGGGGCAGCGGGCGTCGTAGGCCGGCGGGTCTTGTCCCAGCGCCACGGCCTTGAAGTCCAGGTCGAGCGCGTCCTCGCACAGCTTGTTGACCTCGGCCAGGGCCCGGTCCCGCTCGTCCCGGGCGGCCTTGCTGAGCGCCGACAGGTCCCTGCCGAGCGTCGCGCGCACCGCTTCCGCGCGGCTGTCAAACCGCTCGCGCAGGACTGGCGCCCGCTCCCCGAGCAGATCGTGGACCCGAGCCAGGCCGAACTCGATCTCGGCGTCGGTCAGCTCGCGGTCGAGTCTGTCGCTGAAGAGGGATCGTCCGCCGAGGCGGCTGTAGAGCGCTGGGACGGTGATGTCGCCCCGCTTGGCCAGCCCGGCGCACGCCTCGACCAGGGCCTGGTCCGGCGCCCCGTGCTCGCGCAGCCGGCGGTAGAAGGCCTCCGCCAGCGCCCGGGCCGTCTCCAGGGTCACCGCCTCGGTCATCGCCAGCACGGCCGGCATGCCCAGCTCGCGGACGAGCCGCTGGGCCAGGCCGCCGAGCGCTCCCTCGGCCTTCGGGCTGGCGCTGTGGCAAGTCGCCAGGAAGGCGAAGTGGGGCAGGCCCCGAGCGCCGCGCAGCGCGCGCAGCCTCGTCAGCAGGTCCGTTCCGGGCACTCGATCGACCTGGCCGTCGGCCGTCGCCAGCGAGAGGACCGTCTCGTCGCCGATCAGTTG
>JACCZL010000462.1 GCA_013695975.1 Chloroflexota bacterium | reverse complement strand
GACGACTCCAGAGCTGGTGCGGGAACGCGTCCCAGTCTGGGCGGCCCGGTCGGAAGTCGAAGGGCATCGGGGTGTGGCGCTCGGTGAGGCTCTCGTCACCCTGGAAAGGCGCCCCGCCGGAGGCCCGCAGCCGATCCCCCCAGCGAGAGAGCCGCCGCGTCGCGTGGCGCGGCGCGACGACCACGGCCCGGGCCGTGCCCGTGCCGAGCGTGCCGTTGGGACCACCCGGCGTGGCGGGCGACTCGGCCCGGAGGGTATCGTCAGGGAGCTGGCTCGAGACGAAGGTCCCGGCTCCGCGTCGGGTCTCGATGTACCCCTCGGCGAGGAGCTGCTCGTAGGCTACGACGGCCGTCGTCCGCGACACGGCAAGCTGGGCGGCGAGCGCCCGGGTGGCCGGCACCTTCTCGCCCGGCCGCAGCCGCCCCATCAGGATATCTTCGCGGAGGCGCGTGTAGAGCTGCTGCTGGAGCGAGAACGGGCGGCTCTCGTCCAGCGAGAGGGCCAACGTATCGGCCATGAGCATACCCTCCGAGATCAGGCGTGGCCGTAGGGCCGCGATTGGACTGGTAGTGTTGCACAGAAGTGGCCCTTGTTCAAGTCCACTTCGTCGCGGTAGAGTTCGATTGACTCCGACGTGGCCGGGGTACAGCATCAACTCGCGCCACGGAGCACGACGGCGCAGCAGCAAGGAGGCATCGAGATGGAAGAGGCAGCGGTGGCTGGCGTGACCGGCGCGCAGGCGAACGGGAATGGGCGGAACGGGGCCCACAAGCAGGAGGCGACGGTCACGGTCAACCGCGGCCTGGCCCAGATGCTCAAGGGCGGCGTCATCATGGACGTCGTCACGGCCGACCAGGCCCGCATCGCCGAGGAGGCCGGCGCCTGCGCCGTCATGGCGCTCGAGCGTGTCCCCTCCGACATCCGCGCCCAGGGCGGCGTCGCCAGGATGAGCGCCCCCGAGCTGATCGAGGAGATCATCAACGCCGTCAGCGTTCCGGTGATGGCCAAGGCGCGGATCGGCCACTTCGTCGAGGCCCAGATCCTCGAGGCTCTCGGCGTCGACTACATCGACGAGTCGGAGGTCCTGACGCCGGCCGACGAGGCGAACCACATCGACAAACACGCCTTCAAAGTCCCGTTCGTCTGCGGGGCGACCGACCTGGCCGAGGCGCTGCGGCGGATCGGCGAGGGCGCGGCGATGATCCGCTCGAAGGGTGAGGCCGGGACCGGCAACATCGTCGAGGCGGTCCGCCACCTGCGGGCGATCGTCGGCGGCATCAAGCGCCTCGGCACGCTCGGGCCAGAGGAGTGGATGGCCGAGGCCAAGCGGCTGGGCGCGCCCTACGAGCTGGTCCGCGAGGTCGCCCTCCAGGGCAGGCTGCCGGTCGTCATGTTCTGCGCCGGTGGCGTCGCGACGCCGGCCGACGCGGCGCTGGTGATGCAGCTCGGCGCCGAGGGCGTCTTCGTCGGCTCCGGCATCTTCAAGAGCGAGAACCCAGCCCGCACCGCCGAGGCGATCGTTCGGGCGACGACCCACTACCGCGACCCGAAGGTGGTCGCCGAAGTCTCGAAGGGCCTCGGCAAGCCGATGCCCGGCATCGAGATCGGCGCGATTCCCCAGGGCGAGCTGATGGCTGGCCGCGGCTGGTAGACGGCTGTCCCCTCTCCCTCTGGGAGAGGGCTAGGGTGAGGGCTGCTCCGGTGCAGTGCTGCGTGCATGTACTTGAATAGCCCTCAACCCCGACCCTCTCCCAGGGAGAGAGGGGGTTAATCGTTCGCAGATGACACCATCGTGACAGGCGACTTTGCCACCCTGACCATCGGCGTCCTGGCGCTCCAAGGGGCCTTTGCCGAGCATGTCGCGGCCCTGCGGCGGCTCGGGGCAGAGGCCCGTGAGGTACGCCGGCCGGCCGAGCTCGAAGGCCTGGACGGGCTGATCATTCCCGGTGGCGAGAGCACGGCGATCGGCAAGCTGCTGGTCGACTTCGACCTGCTGGAGCCGCTCCGCCGTCTGGTCGCCGGCGGGCTGCCGATCTACGGGACCTGCGCCGGAACGATCCTCCTCGCCCGCGACATCGGTGGCCTCGATCAGCCCCTGCTGGGGACGATGGACCTCCAGGTCGAGCGCAACGCCTTCGGCCGCCAGCTCCAGAGCTTCGAGACGGACCTCCAGATACACTCACTCGGCGACGAGCCATTCCGAGCGATCTTCATCCGTGCACCAGCGATCCGCGCCGTCGGCGCCGGGGTCGAGCCGCTGGCCCGGCTCGACGATGGCACCATCGTCGCCGCCCGCCAGGGGAGCCTACTGGTGAGTTGCTTTCACCCCGAACTGAGCGGCGACGATCGCTTCCACCGCTACTTCCTCGAAGCCGTCCGCACCGCCCACGACGAGCACGCGAAAGGCGAACCCACCGCCGTCATCGCGTAGGGGCGCGATGCGTCGCACCAGGGCAGGACAGCGGCCGTAGGGGCTAGACAGCTCCCCCTCGCTCGAGGAACGCATCCACCTCCTCGATCGTCGGCAGCGCAGCCTGAGCCCCCCAGCGCGTCGTCGCCAGCGCTCCAGCCGCGGACGCCGCTCGCAACGCCCCGTCGATGCCGCGCTCGGGCAATGTGGCGGCCAGCGCCCCGAGAAAGGCGTCCCCAGCCGCGGTCGAGTCCACGCTGCTCACCCTGAACGGTGCCACGTCGCCCACACCGATCCTCGAGACTAGGCACGCGCCGCGCGCGCCGAGGGTCAGGACAACCGAGCCCACGCCACGATCGAGCAGCGCCGTCGGATCACCCGTGCCCTCGGTCAAGACGTGGAGCGCGCGTTCGTTCAGGACCAGATAGTCGAGCCCTCGCAGCAGTTCGTCCGGCATCGGCTGGGCTGGGCTCGGATTCAAGACGAGGGTCACCCCCGCCGCGCGGCCACGCTGCGCCACGTCTACGAGCGCATCGCCGGCAAGCCCCACCCAGACTGGGATGAATTCGACGAGGCGATGGTCAGGGAGGACCGAGTTGTGCTAGCGATCTCGATCGAGCGGATGTACCCATTGAGCGAGTAACCTGGGTTCGGCGCGAACGACCTGGTCGCCCGCGGGGTCGAGCGCGCCAGGTCCGCTCGCTTCGCCACGGCGCGCGGCTTAGAGTGCCTGTGGCACACTGCCCGATGGATGAGGCCCGCGCTGCGGAGGACCACAAGTGTCGATCCTTAAC
>JACCZL010000423.1 GCA_013695975.1 Chloroflexota bacterium | reverse complement strand
CGCTCGCCGAAATGGATGGCGGCCAGAGACGCGCGGCAGACGAAGCAGGGCTCACCCTGCCGACGGTGAACGCGCAGATACGCGCGACGGTCGGGCTTGAGCTTCTCGAGATAATTGTCGTCCCTGGCCAGGGCGATGCCGGCGGCGAGGCATTCGCGGAGCGCCGCATGGAGTGCCGAGACTTGCTCGGACGTCAAGCGCGCGGCCGGCAGCAGGGGCGAGACACCCGCCGCGTGCAGCACCTCGTTCGACCAGGCGTTGCCCAGCCCGGCCAGGGCTTGCTGGTCGGTCAGCACGGTCTTGATCTGGCCGGAGTGGCTGGCCAGCGCGGCCGCCAGGCACTCGACGCCGAACTCCGGATCCAGGGGCTCCGGTCCGAGCTGAGACACCAGAACCGACCCGTCGCCATCGACGAAGTGGGCGGCTGACCGCTTCTTGGCGCCGATCTCGGCCAGCCGAAGATCGGTCCCATCGGCGAAGCGCAAGATCAGCGCATCGGCCCGAGTCACCTTCGCCGCCGCGTCGGCCCGTCGCAGGCGCCCGCCGATATGCAGGTGGATCGCCAACGTCCGATCGGCCCGAGTCCCCAGCAGCAGCCACTTGCCCCGCCGACGGACCTGCTCAATGGCGTCGCCGACGAGCGCGTCGAGCGGCGGGGCGTACGTCTTCAGGACCGACGGCGAGCGTACCTCGACTGCCGCGATGACCCGCCCACGCGTCGTCTGAAGCGATTCCGCCAGCGCCTCGAGCTCCGGCAGCTCCGGCACGCCCCACTCCCGCCTGCTTCCCGCACATCGTCCCGGGCCGACCACGGTCCGTGCGAGCGACTCCCGATCGGCCGAGCTGTCGGTCACCCAGCCAGCCTCACCAGGATACACGGCCGCGGAGGTAGTCGGGCGCGCAGGGGCATCTCAGCCTCGGCACATTCGCGGCCCACGAAAAAGGGCGGAGCCGACGCCCCGCCCTTCTGTTCTCGTCTGTGGTCGGGGTGAGAGGACTCGAACCTCCGGCCTCTTCGTCCCGAACGAAGCGCGCTACCAGGCTGCGCTACACCCCGAGTGCCCCACGGCGGACCGGAGTATATCAGAAGCGGATCAGTCCGGGCGAAGCCGCGGCCAACGTCCGCGTCCCGCCCCGGCGCGGGGTATACTCCGTCCGAGAAGCCGGGCAGGGAGGTCCCCAGAGCATGGCCATGCAGACGCGGCCGGCACGCCGCACGAGCGAGACCGATGACGCGCTCGGCCCGAAGGCGCGGGCCGGCCTCTTCGCCGGCGACCGCGAGCTCTGGTCGCTCCTCCAGCGCGACCGCCGCCGCCACAACCAGACCCTCAACTTCATCGCCAGCGAGAACTACGCCTCGCCAGCCGTCCTCGAGGCGCTCGCCTCCCACCTTAATGTCAAGTACGCCGAGGGCTACCCCCGCGCCCGCTACTACCAGGGCGTCGAGGTCGTCGACGACATCGAGACCCTCGCCATCGAGCGTGCCAAGCAGCTCTTCGGCGCCGAGCACGCCAACGTCCAGCCCCACTCCGGCAGCACGGCCAATATGGCCGCCTACTACGCCCTCCTCTCGCTCGGCGACACGATCCTCGGGATGGACCTCAGCCACGGCGGCCACCTGACTCACGGCAGCTCGGCCAGCTTCTCCGGCCAGCAGTTCCAGTTCGTCTCCTACCACGTCACGCCCGGCGACGAGACGATCGACTACGACGAGGTCGCCCAGATGGCGAAGGAGCACCGCCCGAAGATGATCGTGGCCGGCGCCTCGGCCTATCCGCGGACCATCGACTTTGCCCGCTTCCGCGAGATCGCCGACTCAGTCGGGGCCCTGTTCATGGCCGACATCGCCCACATCGCCGGGCTGGTCGCCGCGGGCGTCCATCCGAGCCCCCTCCCCCACGCCGACGTCGTGACGACGACCACCCACAAGTCCCTGCGCGGTCCGCGCGGCGGGCTGATCCTCTGCCGTGCCGCGCATGCCAGGGCGATCGACCGGGCCGTCTTCCCGATGCTCCAGGGTGGCCCGATCCTCGGCGCGGTCGCCGCCCGCGCGGTCTGCTTCCGCGAGGCGATGCAACCTGACTTCAAGGCCTACTCCGAGCAGGTCGTCAAGAACGCCCGCGCCCTCGCCGAAGGTCTTGTCAGGGGCGGCCTCCCGCTCCTCTCGGGTGGCACCGACAACCACTTGCTGGTGGTCAAGCTGCTCGACCGCGAGTACACCGGTGCCCAGCTCGCGACGGCGCTCGAGCGAGCCGGCATCATCACCAGCAAGTCGACCGTCCCCGGCGAGACCCGCTCGCCCCGCCAGACCAGCGGCGTCCGTTTCGGGACCCCCGCGATGACGACGCGCGGGGCCACCGTCGAGCAGATGCGCCGCGTGGCCGAGCTGATCGTCGCGGTCGCCGAGGCCCCGGACAACGACGCCCACCTCGAAGAGGTCCGCGCCGAGGTCCGCGGGATCGCCGAGTCGCTGGAACAGATCTAGGAGCGAATGACCCTGGCGGACGCCCCGGCAACTGCTGACACGCTCGCCCCGACCGCCGGGTCACCCGCCGGCATCCTCGAGCGCCCGACCGGCGCCCCGTTCGTCTTCGCCCATCCCAGCGAGCGCGAGTTCGCCCGCATCCTCGACTTCTATCGCATCGCCTGGGAGTACGAGCCGCGCTCGTTCGTCCTCCGCGCCAGGGACGACCAGATCCTCGAGATGTTCAGCCCCGACTTCTACCTGTCGGATTTGGACCTTTACGTCGAGCTGACCACCCTCCGCCAGCGGCTGGTCACCAAGAAAAACCGCAAGCTCCGCCGACTACGCGAGCTGTACCCCGGCATCAAGATCACCCTCCTGTACAAGCGCGACTATCAGGAGCTGCTCGCCAAGTATGGCTACGGCTCGGCCGAGCTGGACCCGCCCGACGCCGAGACCCTGCGCGGCGAGGCCGAGCACATCCTCTTCACCAGGGGCCAGATTACCCGCGCCGTCCGCCGCCTCGGCGCCGCCGTGACCCGCGACTACGCCGGCCGGGCGCCGATCCTGGTCGGCATCCTCAAGGGCGTCACTTTCTTCCTGGCCGACCTGATGCGAACGATCCGCCTCCCCGTCGCCGTCGACTTCATGGCGATCTCGCAGTTCAAAGGCGACGGCGGGGCGGTCCGGATCCTCAAGGACCTCGACCTGGACATCCAGGGGCGCGACGTGATCCTGGTCGAAGACATCGTCGACACCGGCATGACCCTCCGCTACCTGCTGGCCCACCTGGCCGGCCGCGGTCCCTCGAGCCTCGCGGTCTGCACCCTACTCGACAAGCGCGCCCGTCGGCTGGTTGACGTCCCGATCCGCTACACCGGCTTCGAGCTACGCGACGAGTTCGTCGTCGGCTACGGCCTCGACCACCGCCAGCGCTACCGCAACCTCCCCTTCCTCGCCAAGCTCCGCCCCGAGCTCTACCGCCCCGACGCTCGTCCCTGATGTGCTGATGCGCTTGGCGTGGCGGCCTGGTACAACGTAGTCGTGAGGGGGTGATCGAGATGGCTACGATGCCTTCGGAGATCGAGCGTGCTCGCGCGGCGTTCGAGGCAGCGAAGGTGGAGGATACGTTCTGGCACGCACACCACACCGAGCTCCTGGAGAAGTATCCGGATCAGTTCGTCGCCGTGTTCGATGGTGAGGTCGTCGCCACGAGCCCGGATCTCCTGGAGCTCGATGAGCTGCTGGAAGGGAAGGGCTTGAACAGCACACGCCTCTGGATTAAGTTCATGGACGCGGACCAAGATCGCGTGATCATCTTGTGATCCAGGGGTTCTTCGACCCTCATAGCACGCGACCCGTGCCAAAGGTGAGGGTCTCGCTGTTCTTGCCAGGGATTTCGACGGACGACGCACACGTCGACTTCTTGCTCGACACGGGCGCGAGCACGACGTGCCTGCACCCACGGGACGCGAGGGCCGTCGGCATCAGTGCTGCGCGGCTGCTCCTTCCCGACCGGTGGCCTCGACAGCGATCCGCGGCCGGGATCGGTGGCTCCTCCCTCTACTACCTCGTGCCGGCACACTACGCATTTGAGCACGACAATGGTCAATGGGAGATCCACGAGGGAGAGATCTTGGTCGCCCAGCTCCAGCCCGCCAATGAGCGTCTCCCCTCGCTACTCGGCTGGAACATCCTCCAGCGCTTCCGAATCACCGCCGAATGGGCGAGCCGGCAGATCACCCTCGAAAACGTCTGACCGGCGCCAATCAATAGAAGACGCTGCGCGCGCGGTGGCGGGGGATCGCCTTGTACTCGGGCTGCTGGCCGCGGTTCCAGAGGCGAGCTGCATGGTCCAGGAGGACCGCGCTCAGGGTCGGCCGACGCGCGCCATCGCGCTCCGCCCGGCCCGGCCCGGCGAGGGCGATGAGCCCGACCACCTGCCCGTCCCGCTCACCAGCCCCTCCACCCGGGCGCCGAGCCGGGCGTCCGTTGCCCCCGACTCCTGGGAGCGCCGCGGCAAAGATACCTGCTCGCATACCTGATTTCGGGGACGACGTGAGGGCGAGCCCACGGTAGCCTATGGACGGACGCTCCGCCAGGCTCGCGAAAGGACGGCCGTGAACATCCGAGCAGCCCTGTCGGTGGTCGTCCTGGGGGCGATGGTCACGCCGGTCGACGTCGGGGGTTTCTGGTGTCTCCGCACGGACAGCGGGACCGGCGTCGTCGGCGACACGCCAGAGTGAGGCCCACCCTGTCGGAAGGATCGGGCCTCACTCGGCGCGAGCTGGAGGTCGCGGCCCTGATCGCGCAGGGGCTCACCAACCGTCACATCGCGGCCGAGCTGGCGATCTCCGAGCTGACGGCCGAGACGCACGTCCGCAACATCCTGCGCAAGCTGAGGTTCACGACCCGAGTCCAGATCGCCGTCTGGGCCGTCGAGCACAAGCTACCGCTGAGGGGTCGGCGCTGAGGCCGGGCCTTGGGGAGAGGGTGTCATGCGTGAGAAGCTGCACCGAATCGGCGCGGTAGCGACCGTGCTTGGCCTGTCGATCCTTTCAGCTTGCAGCGGCGGTACAGCCGGTCCCGCGGCAACCGCGGCCACGCCGGCGCCCGCGGCCGCGACCAGCAAACCGGCCAGCGTCACCGCGGCCCCGTCCGC
>JACCZL010000348.1 GCA_013695975.1 Chloroflexota bacterium | reverse complement strand
AGCTCGGCCATCCTCGACCTCCCGATCAGGGTCCCGGACGACTACGTCCCGCCCCGCCTGCGCTGACCAGCGCCGCTCAGTAGCCCCAGTCTCGCGCCCAGGGTGGCGGATAGCGGCCCTCCACGATCGCTCGATGGCGGGCACCGAGAGGACCGCCGCGCCGCGGGTCGTTGAAACCCACTGCCCGTTCCGTCGCCCGGCCGATCTCCGTCACCCCGACGACGAAGAGGAAATGATCGGCGAAGACGAAGTGCTCGCTCCAGCGTGCGCGCCGAGGGTTGAACAGCGAGAAACGCTGCCGCCCCACCCGCCAGGAGGTCTGCTCCCGCTTCGTGCCATTGCAGAAGGAGCAGCTCCACGCGAAGTTGTCGAGATGGTCAGGTCCGCGCTCGCCGAGGTGAGGCTGCACGAGCAGCTTGCCGTCGAGGTAGTTCTGCCACCGACCGTGCGGGATGACGTGGTCGATCTCGAACCGCATGACGGTCGGCATCAGACAGTACTCGCAGGCATCCTGCGCTCGCGCCTGGACGACCATCCGTAGGTCAGGGTCGTGGGGATCGTGCCTCGACAGTCGCGCCAGACGCTCGAGCACGGGGCGCAGGCCGGGCGAGCCGGCCATCAATTCCGCGCTCGATCCCTTCGCTGCTTGGCGTGTTCCTCGAATGCTCTCCGACGTCGCGGATTCGCATTAATCCATTGCCACCAGGCGCTCGCCCGGGCGACGTGCTCATCAGCCTCGCGCCGCACCTGTTCGACCGGAACGCCCTGCTTCCGAGCGATCTCCCGCTCCAGGTACTCGTTCAACCGCAGGCCGTACTCGTCGAGCAGCGTTTGGAGCTCGCATTGCTCGGCTTCGCCCAGCGGCCGAACGTCCTGCAGGTGGAGCAGCTCCGCCATCCGCTGACCCTGCTCGGGGTCCAGGAAGTCTTCCTCCGTGGTCGCCCCACCGTCGATCGGGATGGCCTCGATGGCGAAGAGGTCCCCGAGCTCAACCCCGAGGATCTTCGCCGTCGCGCCGGCGATCGTCAGGTCCGCATGCTCGACCGGCTCCGAACGAGCGAGGCGATCGAGGGTCTCCGAGGCGACCACCAGGCCGTAGCGCTCTTCAATCCGCCGCCGGAGCTCCGCCACGCTCAGGTTCCGCTCGCGCAACAGCTCGTCCAGCCGCGGGTACACCGCCACGCTCACGCCCGATCTCCTCTGCGATCCCGTCTCTACGGCAGTATATGCCTTGCACCCGACCGGTACGAGCCCGGCTGCCTGCCGCCGCCGACGGAGCGCGTTCTGCCCCGCCTACGCTGATCGAGAGGTCTCGCGCTCGACCTCGTCGAGTGTCGGCAGCGGCCGCTGCCAGAGCCAGGCGACCCGCAAGCGGAAGCCCGGCAACTGGGCGGAGTGATAGAACCCGTCGGCGTCAAGCGGTGCGGGGTGGTAGCGCCCGTCCTCGCCAAGCTGAATGAACGCCGTCAAAGCGCCGGCGGCGTCCCGCCGTGCCGAACAGAGCGCAGCTACCAATGAAAAAGGGGCCGGTCCCGAGAGAGGACCGGCCCCTGCCTCAGTCGGCGCGCCGTGCCGACCCGTGAGTTAGCGCTGGGATGGGCGGAAGCCGTTGGCCTGCGCCTGCTCCTCGGTCTCGAAGAGCAGCTCCGCCTCGACCCGATCGTAGTTGGCCTGGCCGGGCAGATGATAGATCTTCTCACCCGCGCGGTTGACGTTGGCCTTGATCGTGCCACCGCCAGCCGCCTGCGAGCGCCGGAAGCCGGCCGCCTGGGCCTCGTCCTCGGTGGCGAAGGTCGCCTCGGCCTCGATCCGATCATAGTTGGCCTGGCCGGGCAGGTGGTAGATCTTCTCACCCTCCCGGTTGACGTTGCCCTTGATCACCCGCGCGGCCAGCGTGACCCGCTCCTGCTCGGCCCGCTCGCGCTCGCGGGCGCGCTCCGCTCGCCGGCGCTCCCGCTCCTGCTCCTCGCGCTCGCGCTCGGCCCGCTCCGTGGCCTGCTCCGCCACCACCCGCGCCTCCTGCAC
>JACCZL010000344.1 GCA_013695975.1 Chloroflexota bacterium | reverse complement strand
GGACCGCCGCGTCGACAGGGAGCACCCGGCGTGGCTTGACGCCTATGGGCGTCTGCCATACGCCCCTACTCGATTACTGCGCGACGGGGGAGACGAACTCGCCGCCGGCTTGCTGCATCGAGGGCTGGCGCCGGGTCTGCTGGCCCTTGCTCTGCCAGAACCACTCGGCGATCCTGTTGACGCTGTCGAGGAGCTGCTGGGCGGCCTGCATGTCGATGGTCTGTTTGACCTTGGAGCAGAGCTTGGTCGTCTGCCAGACCGTATCGTGCAGCTCGGGGAACTTCTCGAGGTGCTCCGGCTTGAAGTAGTCTGTCCAGAGGATCAACACCTGCTCCTTGCAGAGCTGGGCGTGCTCCTCCTTGACCGTGACGTAGCGCGTCATCGAGTTGACGTACTTCGCGCGGCTCTCGGCGTCATTGCCCGGGTCGGGCAGATCCTTCATGAGTTGGTACATCCGGATCACGGTCAGGGCCGCGACCTGGGCCGCGTGGGGGTCGTAGATGGCGCAGGGGATATCGCAGTGGGCCGAGGCCTCCTCGGCCGGAAAGATCCGCTCGAACGCGGCCAGGGCTCGGTCGCCGAGATTCATAGGGGTCTACCTCCTGCTAGCATCACCCGATTGGGTGGGCATGCCGTGTTCCAACAGTGTACTCCACTTCTGAACATGTCAACAGCGACTCCCCTCGCCCGCCCTTGGAGCGCGCCGCTGCTCCGCCGACTCGCCGGCACGCCGGCGTATCGAGCGCTGGCCCTGCTACGTGGGCGCCGCGTGGTGATCGGGGGCGGGAGCATGTACCCGCTGCTCCATCCCGGCGACCACGTCCTCTTCGACCGGCTCGCGTTCCACGTGGAGCCGCCGCGGCGCGGGGACGTGGTCCTGGTCGAGCCGGCGGCGGGACCCGAGCAACGGCTGGTCAAGCTGGTCGCCGGGCTGCCGCGAGAGCACGTCGCCGTCGCCCGCGATCGGCTCTGGGTGGACGGGCGCCCGCTCGACCTCCCCGACCCTCGGCCGATCGTCGGCTCGCTCCCCGGCGCCTGGCAGCTCGGCCCGGCCGAGTACTTCTTGCTCAGCTATGCCGTCGCCGTCGGCTGGGACAGCCGCCACTTCGGACCGGTCGCGCGCGGTGCGCTCCGTGGACGAGCCTGGCTGGTCTACTGGCCGACGGCCCGCCGCCGTCGGCTGTCCCGGCTCGCCCTGAAACTCGGCGGCCCTGTCGAGGAGCCAGCGTGACTCCCAAGCGGGCGGGGCTCCTGCTCTGCCTCGTCTCGGCGGCCGGCTACAGCACGACGCCGATCCTGGTGAAGTACGCGTACGAAGCAGAGATCGGCGCGGTGACGCTGCTCACCCTGCGGTTCTCGATCGCCGCGGCCCTCTTCTGGGCTCTCGTCGCCCGGGCCGGTCCAGAGCTGCCCACGGTGGGTGCACTCACCCGGGGGCTGGTCCTCGGGATCGTGGGGACGAGCGGTCAGACCTGGCTGTTCGCCGCCGCCCTCGCGCGGATCGACGCCGCGCTGGTGTCGCTGCTCCTCTACGTCTACCCGGCGATGGTCATGGTCGGAGCGGTCCTGATCGGTCGGGAGCGGCTGAGCTGGCGCCGCGTCGTCGCCCTGGTCGTGGCATCGGGCGGGGTCGGACTGGTGCTGTCTGGGGCGCCCATCGGGACGACCGACGGCCTCGGCGTCCTGCTGGCGCTCGGGTCGGCCCTCGGCTACACTGGCTACCTGCTCGTGGGGCATGCCCTGGTGCAGCGGGTTTCGCCGTTGCTGCTCGCCACCTCCATCTGCACCGGCGCGGCGCTGACCTTCACCGGGATCGGGCTGATCGGGGGCCTGCTGGACTTCCACTTCCGGCCGTGGGGCTGGGGACCGATCCTCGCGATCGCGCTGATCCCGACGGTTCTGGCGACCCTCACCGCCCTGGCCGGCGTCTCCCGCGTCGGGCCGACCGTGGCCAGCATCATCGCCATGATGGAGGTGCCCATCACCGTGATCCTGGCGGCGCTCCTCCTCGGCGAGCGGCTCTTTCCGCTCCAGCTCGCCGGCGGGGCGCTCGTGCTCTCCTCGGTCCTCCTCTTGCCGTTCAGTCGGATCGGACGCCCGAAGACGACCCGGCGGGCCGACGAGAGTCGAGGGTTATCCAGCTAATCATGCAGGCTTGCATGATGCAGGCTTGCATGATGCAGGCTTACATGATTGGCACTGTTCCAGAGACGACCGATCGAGCGGCAGCCCTCAGGCGTAGAGAGCCTCGGCGGAGTAACAGCGGACGCGCGCGTCCGCCGCGATCGTCTCGTTGCAGCCGGTCCGACCATACAGCAGCCGCACCGTGTCCGTGCGGAACCCCGGCAGCGCCGAGGCATGCCCGTCAAGGTTCTCCAGCACCGGACGCCCGAGCGGCCGCGCCGTCCACTTGACCGTGCCGACAAACCCGATCGCATCGCGGCCGGTGACGCCGACCACGTCGATCTCGTGCGCCCCGTCGGCGCTCCACCAGGACTCGACCCGATCGGCCTCCAGCTCGCCCACAGCGGCCAGCCCGCGGGCATGCTCGCGAGCCATGGCCTCGAAGACGTCGCCCATGTGGTCGTCCAGGCCGGGGAGGATCCGACCGTCGACGAGCTGCGCCCCGAGCCCGCGCGCGATCTGCGCTCGGTTGGGGGCGATGAAGCGGAACCAGAAGGCGAAGTACGGGTCGACGACGCGGTAGATAGCGCGCTTCGTCCGGGCCGGGACGTCCAGGTTCGGGACGCGCCGCTCCAGGATGCCGAGCGTTGTGAGTCGCTTGAGTGGACGCTCGACGGCCACCCTGGCGTAATCGGCGATCTCGCCGGGTCGCGTCCGCCCCAGGGCAACCGCTTGGAGGATCCGAAACGCGCCCTCCAGCTCCGGCAGCTCGCCCGAGAGAACCAGCTCGGCGGCATCCACCAGCGGGCTAGCCGGGTTGCCGAACAGGCGCAACAGGTTGGCTCGGCGCGAGGCCCGCGCATCCCACTGCTCCAGATACAGCGGGGTCCCGCCCAGGATCCCGTAGACGACGGCCCGCTCGGCCGGCGCCAGCTCCTCCACGAACCGTCCGGCCGAGCGGTAGTCCATCGGCGCGACGTGGATCGCCGCCGTCGCGCGCTGATGGAGCGGCGCGGCCGCCCCCACGATCTGCCG
The DNA here is from genome assembly GCA_013695975.1 of Chloroflexota bacterium. GTDB lineage: Bacteria > Chloroflexota > UBA6077 > UBA6077 > JACCZL01 > JACCZL01. The sequence continues at coordinate 1,476 of JACCZL010000344.1, read as the reverse complement.
CATGTACGCGACGGCGGAGCCGCACAGCACGAGCATGACGCGGCTGGTCCGACCGCGCTGGTCCCACCAACACTGGATGATGCTCTCGAGGCCGCGGGTTGAGTGGGCCAGGTACGGGAACTCATCGAGGATGACCACCAGCCGTTGCTCCCCCGCGGCCGCGGTCACCCAGTCGAGCGCGACCGACCAGTCGGGGAATCGGTAGCCGGCCGGCAGGCCCTCGCCGCCGAGAACCGCCCGTGCCGCGTCGGTGAACGCCCGCAGCTCGACTGGCGCGCTCTGCTGGGTCGCGGTGTAGTGGATGCAGCGCCGGTGCGCCCCGAACGCTTGCAGGAGATACGTCTTGCCGGTACGACGGCGGCCCCAGACGACGACGAGCTGGCCGCCTCGCGCGTCCGTCGCGGCGTCGAGCGCGGCCAGCTCGAGCTCACGATCGACGAGCCGAGCTGCCATCGCCCGCAGTGTAGCATGCAGGGCTGCATCATGCAGCCCTGCATGCTTGTCGCGCCCGATCCTGGTCGCGCACCGTCGAGTCGTGGCCGCGCGGGGAGCCGGCGGCTCGAAGACTCGCCATCCGCCGCGTGGGCTGCGCCCTCGGCAAGCCTCCGACGCCTCAGACGCTCAGGAGCTGGAACGCGACGGCGTACTCGCAGCCGAGGCGGGCGCCGACCTCGGTGGCACCCTGGCGTAGGAACGTCTCGGGGTCGAACTCGGCCCCGAGATTCTCGAAGTAGGCGCGGTGGGCCTGGAGCGAGGCGATGCCCCGCTCGAGGGCCTCGCCGACATCGCAGGCGTGGGTCGAAGCGGGCGCGGCGTGGACGAAGACGTGACGGACGCCACCCCACGGCTCGAGGCCCTCGGCCAGCAGGTCTGGAAAGATCCAGCGGTTGCCGGCGTCGCGAGCGGCGTCGCAGGCGGCCAGGCCGACGGTGCGATGGTCGGCCTGATTGAGGGCGCCACCGGCCCAGGCCAGCCCGAAGTGGATCGTGACGATGGCCTCGGGGCGATGGCGGCGGATCGCGCGGGCCAGGTCGCGTCGCAGCGGCAGGCCGTACTCGATCATCCCGTCCCGATAGTCGAGGAACTCGACCGTCTCGACGCCGACGAGGCGGGCGCTCTCGCGCTCCTCGGCCTCGCGCACCGCCGCGGTCCGCTCCGGCGGCCAGGCGCCGATGCCGGCCTCGCCGCGGCTGGCCAGAACGTAGACGACCTCCTTGCCGGCCGCGGTCCACTTGGCGATCGCGCTCGACGCCCCGTACTCGAGGTCGTCGGGATGGGCGACGATCGCCAGGCCCCGCTGCCAGTCCTCGGGGACGTGCTCGAGCTTGTCTTCTGCCACGGCATCCTCCGATCATCACGCGTTCGATCGATGTCCGCTCGGCGGGCGTTTGTAGGGGCGCACGGCGTGCGATGGGTCACAAGTTAAGCGCGCGGGTGATTTTGTCAAAGGGGGCGTCGATCGGCCATGACTAAGCA
>JACCZL010000328.1 GCA_013695975.1 Chloroflexota bacterium | reverse complement strand
GCTGATGCTCATCTCGAAGAGCGGCATCGTCATCCGCACCGAGTTGACCACCATCTCCCAGCAAGGCCGCGCCTCCCAGGGCGTCGCCGTCATGAACCTCAAGCCCAACGACAAAGTTGCCTGCATCGCCGTCCTCGACGGCAGCAACGGCGACGAGGGCACATCGGACGGGGACGAAGCGACCGCCAGTGCGTCGCGGGCCAGTCGGCTGAAACCGAGCGGGACGAGTTGACGCCGGGAAATCCCCACCGAGGCTCTGCCCGCTGGCGCCGCGGTAAGCAGTCAATGAGGAGTCGCACCCCTGATCAAGACTAGCTTCCTCGTTCCGGAGCGCGACAACGATGGGCGGCGATTCCCCGTGGAAGTCGCCGGAATCCCGGAGATCCTCGGCCAGGACGGCGGATGATCGTGCTCGATGGCTCCTCCCAACATCGTGGAGCGTTGATGAACAGGGTGGTTCTCGACTATGGTGGAGGCGGTGCAGGGAGATAGCCCATGCTGACCTACACGACGCTCGAGGGGCAAGTCCTGGACCTGAGTGGCCTCACCGATGAAGAGCGGGCGTTCCTCGATCAGTGCGTCGTAGCCTACCGCGGTGGCCTCTCGTGGATCACGCTGAGTAACATGGTCACAGGTGCCGAAAACCCGCTGGTTCTTGCAACGGGTGGCTGGGTCACGCAAGCCGTCATGGACCATCCGCTCTACCAGGCCGTCAGCGATCTCGAGGACCGCGTCGGTATCGCCCAGGGACGGATCGATCCCGACCCGAACGATGACGTCGATCGGGACCCTTATCGCGCGCGCGGAGAGTGCGGCGGCCGAGGTGGCTGGTCGTCCGGCGCGTTAGGCAGCTTGGCGGAGCCTCGTGCATAGGAGCTGATGCTGATCTCGACGAGCGGGATTGTCATCCGAACCGAGCTGACCACCATCTCCCAGCAGGGCCGCGCCTCGCTGTCGTCCGTGAGTCGCGGGACCTCCGCGGGCCGGACGGGTCGGACTGGATCCTCGTACAATATCGGGTGGCCCTCGGTCATTGGACCACGGTATTCCAGCCGAAGCGCAGCATCGAGGACGAGTTGAGGACCGCCTACTGGAGCGACATCCGATGGCTACGACGACCGACGTTCACCAGCGAGCCGAGCTGAATCTCGAGACGATCGGGCTGATGCTGGGCGACCTGCCCGAGATCGCGGCCGAGTGGGGTGACCTCGGTAGCGATGAGCGGATCAGTTGGAGCCTGGACTGGAGCAACGAGATGGCCGGGCTGGACTTGCTGGCCGGGTACGCTGCTGATGGGCTCCTCACCGAGCATCAATGTGGGCGCCTCCGTGACCTGCGGCGGAAACTGGAAGCTGCCCAGCCGATCATTCAGCGGCTCGGCCTCCAGGCCCCGTCGGTAGTAGTTGAGAAATATGAGCAGAGGGGCTGATGCTGATCTTGTCCAAGGCAGGAGACGGGCCAGGCGGGTGAGTCATGATCCTCATACCGGATGAGTCGGCCGCTGTGACAAGACAGAGGTCACGCTGAGCAGTGTGGTGACCGGGCGCCGAGAACCCGCTGGTCCGTGCGACGGGGTCACGCAGGCCGTGGGGGACTACCCCCTGTTCCAAGCGGTCAGCGATCCGGAGGACCGCGTCGGCATCGCACAGAAATGGATCGATCCGGGCACGGGCGACTACCTCAATCGGGACCCTTCCGCCCTCGCAGGGAGCCCGGCCGCCGAGGTGGCTGGCCCCCCGGCCCGTCAGGCAACCCGGCCAGGCCTCGTACACAGGAGCTGATACCATCTCGATGAGCGGGATCGTTATCCGGCTCGTCGCAACCATAAGGTGAGACGTCCGTTCCCTGGAATAGAGGGGCGTGTCCGACGAAGCGCGGCCACAGGCTCCCCGATGACTCCGGAAGGGGATGGGCGATGGGGCTCAGGGGCTGGTTCGAGCGGTTTCTCGGCCCCGCGATGCGGCCGGCGACCGCGCTGGTCCTGGCGTCTACCCTCGTTGCCCTGCTGCCGAGCGGTGCGAGCGCGGCCGATGTCCAGGTTGTCGTCGTCCAGCCGACCGACCAGCTCGCCTGGCGCTACGACCCGGCCAACCTGACCGTCACGACCGGCACGACCGTCACCTGGGTCAACCAGGGCACCGCGCCGATAACGGTGACCTCACCGGATGGCCTGTTCGACTCAGAGCAGATCCTGCCCAACGCCAGCTTTAGCGCCACCTTCTATGCCCCGGGCACGTACCGCTACTTTTGCGTCCCCTACCCCCACATGAAGGGGACGATCCTTGTCACGCCCTGACCAGGGGTGCTAGAGAGGCAGGGCACGTCTAGAGCCGACCATGCCTACGTGACGCCGAAGGTGACCTCGCGGCTGACGCGAGCGTCGCCGGTACCGACGGTGACGGCGTAGCGCCAGGCCCCGGGGACGGTCTCGTCTGGCACGGTCCAGGTCCAGCTACACTCGCCGCGTTCGTCGGCGACCTTGGGTTCGAGGCCCCGACGCGGCGCGACCGCTGGCCCGAACAGCAGCACTCGCACTTCACAGCGAAGCCCCGGACGGGTGACGATGGTGAGTGTGGCCGCCTCACCACGACCGACCGGCGAGCTGATCTCGGTGACCTGGATCTGGGGTGGGGCTGGCGTTGGCGTCGGACGCGGTCCAACGACGCGCTCCTCGAGCAGGAGCTCGCTTAGGACCCAGCCGGCGGCCCCGGTGTCGTCCTGGACGTTGCGCCAGGTCCGTCCTTCAGCCTGGCGGTCGACGCCGATGAGATCGAGCTCGGTCCCGTCGCGCACGACCTTGACCCGCTCGCTCGCCGCGCTCGGCTCCCGCCGCATGTTCGCCCCCTGGCCCTCGGAATTGCCGACGCGCACCCGCCGGAGCTCGCTCGGAGTCGGCTCGGCCCCTCGTCCGGCCGGCGGAGCGTCCGGATCGGCAACCCCAGCCGACGACCCGCCCGCGCCCTCGCCGATCTCGGCCTCCTCGTCGGCCGAGACGGCGCCCGGCTCCTCTCTCGTCGGCTCCTGCGTCCCGAGGGGGTTCGCGGCCGGTCCACTGGTGGCCGACTGCGCTGGCGTCGCGGCAGGCGTCGGACTCAGGGTCTCGGGTGGCCCGCTCGGCGCGGCGCGCGCGAACCACGCCACCGCCAGGACCAGCAGCCCGACCAGCGCGAGCGGAGCGGCCAGGAGCGGCCAGCGAGGTCTCGGCGAGCGTCGTCGCGGCCGTGCGGCACGCGGCGATCGTCCCCTGGGCTGTCCCTGCACCTGTCTCCCGGTCCGCCGTGGATGTCGGCGAAAGGATAACCGACGGCCAGGATTTCGGGGGCCTCAGAACTCGAGGTGGTAGCGGCTCGGGGTTGGTTCGGTGTCGCCCTGGTATTTGCTGGAGAGCCGTCCGGCGCCGTAGGGGTTGTCGACCGCCGTGGTCATCTTGATGAACGAGAGCTGGCCGATCTTCATCCCCGGCCAGAGGGTGATCGGCAGCGGCGCCAGGTTCATCAGCTCCAGCGTCAGTCGCCCCTCCCAGCCCGGGTCGACGAGCCCGGCGGTGGCGTGGATAAGCAGCCCGAGCCGCCCCAACGAGCTCTTCCCGTCGAGCCGCGCCACCAGGTCGTCAGGGACGGCGATGAGCTCGAGGGTGACGCCGAGCGCGAACTCGCCAGAGCCCAGGAAGAACGGCTGCCCTTCCTGGAGCTGGATGACCTCGGTCAGGCCCGCCGCGTCGTCGCGGACGTCGATGTGCGAGCGGTGATTGTTGCGAAAGACGCGGATTTTATCGCCGAGCCGCAAGTCGATGCTCGAAGGCTGGATCGCGCCCTCGGCGAGCGGCTCGACCCGAATCCGTCCGCGCGACAGCTCCTCGCGCATCGTGCGATCACTTAGGATCACGGCGAACCCCCAGGCTGCTCAACATGGCTTCGCTGACCGCGGTCAGCGTGACATACGCCACTCGCGCCACACAAGAGCATGAGGCCCTCGATGACCCTTCGGCGGGCATTTGTAGCGCAATCTTGACCTCGCATACGGTAGGATGCGGAGAACCCATGTTACGGAGCCAACCGCTTGGCGGGCCACACGTTGTTGGTACATCCCGATGTCGACACCTGGGTCCGCGGTCAGCCGACCCTGCGCCGCCGCGTCGACTGGCTCCTCTTCGAGCTCACGACCCGCGGCGAGGCTGGCAGACCCAAGGGCATCGTCGGCCCGGCCGCGCGCGTCCGCGGCCGCGGGGAGCGCTGGCGCCGCTCCGGCGTGGGCGGCTTCCACTACTACGCCTGGTGGTTCCCGACCGCCGAGTGGGATGGGCTGCCCAGCTCCAGCAACGTCGTCGTGCGGGCGATCCGCCACCACGACGACATGGGGCCCCTCGCGCCCGGGCGGGTCGCCGACTACCGCCCCCGCCCCTTCGCGGATCTCGAGCCGCTGACCGAGGAGCAGGACCGCCTCCTGCGCTCCTCGGCTAGGGTCAGGGTCGTCGCCGGACAGCCCGGCACCGGCAAGACCGGTGCCCTGATTTTCGCCGCGATTCGCGAGGCCGCCAGCCTCCCACCCGACCATCATCTCCTCTACGTGACGCTCTCGCGCCGACTGGCAACCCTGGCCGAGGAGTCGCTGGCGGGTGTCGAGGACGCCGCCCATCGCGTCCGGGTGGTCCCGCTCGCCGACTTGCTTGCAGAGTGGGGCAGCGATCGTCCGGGCGCTTCGCGGACCACCTCTACGATCGCCCCCTCGGAGGTGGACGAGGAGCGGGCGTTCCTCAGCTTCGCGGCCGGTTTCGCCCCGCGCGAGCTGGCCGTCTGGGCGGATTCGGCTCCCGCCCTGTGGGCCGAGGTACGCGCCCACATCCTGGGGGCAACGCTGCCATTTCCGCTCCGCGACCTGCCGGCCTCACGCGGGCCGATCCTCGACGAGCGCAGCTACCAACGCACCCGCGAGCGGCTGATCGGCGGCAGGGCCGCGCGGGCCGCCTGGCGGGTCGCCCAGCTTTTTGTCGAGCGCCGCGACTTGCCGAGCGTCCAGCGCGAGGCCTGGAAGGCCCTGGAACGGCTCCAGGCCGGCACATTCGACGGCATTCTCGAGCGCCTCGGCGGGCTGATCGTCGACGAGGTCCAGGACCTGACCCTACTCCAAATCGCCGTCCTCGCCGAAGCGGCCCGCCGCGCCGCGACGAGCCGAGAGAAAGGCGTTGCGACTGGAGAGTCGAGCGTGAAAGATGCCCTCTCGCTCGACTCTCCTCGCTCGTCTCTCGGCTTTCCTCTCGCCTCTCTCGACTCCTCCCCATTGTTCATCGCGGCCGGCGACGAGTCGCAGATTGTCCATCCGAGCGGCTTTGACTGGGGCTGGTGCAAGGATCTCCTCTTCGCGCGGCTCGGCAGCCGACCGGAGGAGATTCAGCTCCATACCAATCAGCGGAGCGCCGCCCCCTTGATCGCGGCAGTCAACCAGACGGCGTTGCTTTACGACGAGCTCCCGAAGGAGTACCGGCCACGCAGCCCCTCGCAGGCCGACCCGACCGAAGCCCCCAACGGCGAAGTCGTCCTGACCAGGGCGGAGTTGGGCGACGACGAGCTCGGCGGCTGGCTCGAGCGGCTCGCCGATACCCCGCACAGCGCGGTCATCGTCGACGAGCGGGCCGACCTGCCGACGCTCGCGCCGAGGCTCGACGACGAGCGTTTCCGGGACCTCCTCTTTACCCCGGAGCAGATCAAGGGGCTCGACCGCCAGTACGTCGTGGTGTGGGACGCGACACGACGGCTCGAGCGCCTCCGCGACACCCTTGACGCGGCCCATGGCCGCGGCCAGCAGCCGCGCTTCCTTGTGGCCCGCACCGCCATCGACGAGTTGCGAGTCGCCGTGAGCCGCGCTACCGAGACACTCGTCTTCCTCGACCCGCCCGAGATCGAGACCGACCCACTGCTCACGGGGCTGCCGTCCGCGCGGCGGCGCTCGGTCGCCTTTTTGCGTGACCGTCTGGAGGAGCGCAACGCCGACCCCCGCGAGCGGGCGCTCGGCTTCCTCGAGGACGCCGGCGCCCTGCTCGAGAGTGATCTCGACCGCGCCCGGCGGACGCTGGTCCGGGCCGAAGCTGCCCTGGCCGAGCTGGTCGACGCAGCGTCGCGGCGGGAGCCGCTCGAGCGCGCCGTCGTCGTCCGGCGGCACGTCGCCGATGCCCTGCTTCGAGACGGCCGCTACGCCGAGGCGACCGAGCAGCTCGAGAAGCTGGAGCCGATCTATCGCGAGCTGGGCGACCCGGCGCGGGCCGAGCAGCATGCCGTGCTCGCCCAGCGCTATCGCGACGCCCCGCCCGATGGGTCCTGGGAGCTCGGGACGCTGCCGTTTGTGCTGGCCGCCTACGTCGACGCTCTCGGGCGACTGCCCGCCGAGACCCGCACTGACGACGAGTATGCGCTCCCCCGCGCCTGGCTGGAGGAGGCGGTCG
>JACCZL010000311.1 GCA_013695975.1 Chloroflexota bacterium | reverse complement strand
CTTCGGAGGTGCGAGATGCGCGTGATGCTCAAGTTCAGGTTCCCGGTCGAGACGGGCAACGACGCAATACGGAGCGGGAAAGTGGCCCAGGTGTTCGAGAAAATCATGGAGGAACTCAAGCCGGAGGCAGCGTATTTCTTCCCTGAGGGTGGAGAACGGGCGGGACTCATCGTGTTCGACATGCAGGAGTCGTCGCAGGTGGCTGAGACGGCCGAGCGTTTCTTCTTCGGGCTCAATGCCAGCATCGAGATGACGCCGGTGATGTCGGTCGAGGACCTGCGGAAGGGCCTGTCCGGCGTGGAGGCTATAGTCAAGAACTACGCCTAACAGGGAGGACGCCGAGGCTGGCAGTGCAGCCCTTGCCCCCGTCGTCCGACAGGCTACGGCGGGCGGGGAGCCGCCGATCATTCTCCAGGTGTTTGAAGCGGTGGAGATGTAAGCGGGCCTAGTAAGGGACCGAGACGCATTCGCGCCACTCGGCATGAGATGGTGAAGGGAGGCAGAAGGATGGCTATCGGCGTGATCTTCGACGGCCAGGTTACCCAGGCGCAGTACGACCAGGTGCGCAATGAGGTCGCTCCGGGCAATTCCCCGCCGGCCGGCATGCTCTACCACGCGGGCGGACCGAGCGAGAACGGCTGGTGCGTCATCGAAGTCTGGGAATCGAAGGAATCGGCCCAGCGGTTCTTCGACGAGAGGCTCGGCCAGGCCCTGCAGAAGGCCCAGATCTCGGTGCAACCGAAGTTCTTCGAGGTCGTGAACATCATCAAGCCCTGAACAACAGGGCGCTTGCTGAAGAACCGTTATCAGAACAGGTCCGGCGACGCTTCGCACGCCACGGCGGGAGCGATCCCCGTACCGATCCCCCGGCGCCGCAGATTGTCCCCCGGCGGCGCCGATTGCAGGAGTGTGAGGCGCGCGCAAGTGAGGCTGCGCCCGGGGAGGAGGATGTGGAGACGCTGCGCTACGAGGCTCGCGGGACGTTCCGGGTGAGCCCCGAGGCGCTCTGGCCGCTGATCTCGGATACCGCCAGGATGAACCGGGCGATCGGGCTGCCACCGATCGAGTACACGGTCACGCCGGCCGATGACGGTGGCTCGCACGTCGAGGCCCAGATGCGGCTGTTCGGGCTGCCACTGGCGCGCTACACCGAGCACCCCTTCCGCTGGGAGGCGCCTCACGGCTTCGTGGTGGTGCGCGAGTTCCACACCGGCCCGCTGCGGTGGGTGCGGGCCGGAACCCGGCTCACGCCGCGGGACGGCGGGACGGAGGTCCTCATCTACGGCGAATTCCTGCCCCGCAACGCGCTCGGCGCCGTGCTGGTGCGTCGGGTGGTGGGGCCGCGTAGTGTCGAGCGGGCGCTGCGGCAGTGCCGTCGATTCGAGCAGTACCTGCTGGGCCAGGCCGGCGATCCGTTCCCCCAACTGGCCGGCAAGAAGGGACTCTCGGTCCGGGCGACGAGCGCGGCCGCCCAGTTGGCGCGCCAGAGCTCGAGCCAGCAGGGCGTCGAGCTGCTGCGAAGCCACCTAGCCGAGGCCAGCGACGACCAGGTCGTCAAGATGCGTCCCTTCGTCCTGGCCGACCGCTGGGGGCTCGACCGCCGCGAGACCCTGGCGCTGTTCCTGCACGCCACCGTCGCCGGGCTGCTGGGCATGAGCTGGGACGTGCTCTGTCCCAACTGCCGCGTCGGCAAGGCCGAGTACGCGACGCTCGGCGACCTGGCCGGGCAGGCCCACTGCGAGACCTGCAACATCACCTTCGACGCCAGCTTCGACCGCTCGGTCGAGGTCCGCTTCAGCGTCGCCCCGGCTCTGCGGCGGGTCGAGCACCACGAGTTCTGCATCGGTGGGCCGATGAACACGCCCCACGTCCTGGCCCAGGCCAGCCTGCCGCCGGGGGCGACCGAGCACCTCCGCTGCAGCCTCGTACCCGGCAGCTACCACCTGCGCGCGAGGCCCAGCCCGGGGCGGCTGTGGCTCGAGGCGACGGACGATTCCGCCGTCCCGGGCAGCCTCGCCATCACGCTGAGCGCCGAAGGGATCGAGCCGGCGACGGCCGCCCTGTCGGCCGGGCCGGTCAGCCTGGAGGTGGCGAATCACACCGATCACGAGCAGCTCGTGGCGCTCGAAGGGAGCCTCTGGCCGGATACGATCGCCACCGCCGCGATCGTCAGCACGATGCAGGAGTTTCGCGACCTGTTCTCGTCCGAGGCGCTGGCGCCCGGCCTCCAGCTCGGCATCGAGAACCTGGCCTTCATGTTCACCGACTTGACCAGCTCGACGGCGATGTACCAGGCGATCGGCCAGGCCCGCGCCTTCCGCCTGGTCCAGGACCATTTCCGGGTGCTCCGAGCCGCGATCAGCGCCAACCGCGGCGCGTTCGTCAAGACGATCGGCGACGCGGTGATGGCCACCTTCCCCAGCGGCGCCGACGCGCTGGCGGCCGGCCTCCAGATCCAGCGTGATATCCGGGGCCTGACCGCGCCGGAGGGCGTCGATGTCGCCCACTTCGTCAAGATCGGCCTGCACCAGGGCCCCTGCGTAGCGGTCAACCTGAACGACCGCCTCGACTACTTCGGGACGACCGTCAACACGGCCGCGCGGATCGAGCACGAGTGTCGCGGCGGGCAGCTCGTGGCCAGCCTGGCCGTCTGCCAGTCGGACGGGGCCACCGCCCTTCTGGAGGAGTCCGACGCGACGCTCGAGGCAGAGGTGGTCCGGCTCCGTGGGATCGCCGAGCCGGTGCCGGTCTACCGGATCACGCCCCAGCCCTGAGGGCGAGCCTACAGGACTCAGGACTCAGCGCGCGCCACGCTCGCGGCGGCGCGCCAACCGTATCCCCCCACCGCCAGGACGCTCAGCAGGAAGAGCAGGTAGACCCAGGCGCGCGGCTCACTCCAGTCCAGAGCGCCGGCGTAGCGGGCCAGCGCCAGGAGTTCGAGCCCGCCCAGGAGGGCGTAGGCGGCCATCGCCACTCGGCCGCGCAGCCAGTCGTTCTCCCAGCCCATCTGGGCCGCGGCGACGCCCAGCCCCAGGAGCCAGGCGCCGACCGCTCGGCCGGTCAACGGTGTCAGCATCCAGGGCCAGAGCGGGGCGGCCGCCTGGGGCGCGAGGAACAACGCCGCCCCGAACAGCAGCAGCAGCGCCGCCTGAAGACCGAGCGTCCCGCGCAGCCAGGACGGGAGGGGCGCCTGGCGGGGTGGGTCGCCACCGGGCGCTCGGAGCTGGTACACGAGCAGCCCGAGCATCAGCGGCGGCACGACCGCGTAGACGGCGACCCAGACCCAGCCGAACACGCTATCCAGGTGGAAGCGGTCGAGGTGGAGCAGCGTGGCCACCAGGGTCAGGGTGGTGAAGACGAGCACGGCCGGCACGGCGACCCGCGCATGCGCCCAGGTGCGCTGACGCGCGGCCAGAAACTCCAGCAGAAAGCTGGCCCAGTAGGCGGCGCCGAGAAAGGCCGCCGTGATCGGGGGGTTGATCGTCCAGGCGAAGTAGCGGTCGGTCTGCTCGGTCAGGATGTAGAGCTGGATGCCG
>JACCZL010000395.1 GCA_013695975.1 Chloroflexota bacterium | reverse complement strand
GATCATCGGCGTGGAGTGCACACACGTACGGGGTTCTGGCGTGGGCCATACCGGCATTGTGTGCGCCGGTGATCATTCTACCCTCGCTTCGAACGACAGAAATTCCCGAATCCTTATAGCATTCAAGCTCGGGCAAGATCAGCGCGGGCGTGTCCGGGTCGTCGGCGTGGACGATGATGCAGAGATTCCATCGAGGATCAGTTTGCGAGAGGACCGAGCTCAGGGCTTCACGGAAGAACGATAGCTCCACGTTCCGGCACGGCATCAGTACGGTCACCAGGGCCTCGTCCCCGCTCACAATCGCCCTGCCGTCCGCGCGGGGCTCGCCTGGTCGCGGAACCATGTGGCCAGGCGACGGGCGAACAGCTCCCCGTGCCAGTCCCGGACCCAGACGCGGGGCAGATTGTAGGGGTCGGCCCCCCGCCGAACCGCGCCGAGACCCCCGCACGCGGAGCCGAACCCCGCCTCTCGAACCAGGGCGACCGTCTGGGCCGTTCGGGCAGTTAGCGGGTACGCGAAGCGCGCCACGGCCGCCCAAGGACACTCTCCAGGTCGGCTTTGCTCCGCCCGATCTCGTCGCGCTGTCGGGCCGTGGGAAGGGAAGGGAGCCACGTGTGGGTCACCGAGTGGGACCCGATTTCGATCAGCCCGCCCTCGGCCAGGGCGACCACCTCCTCGGACGAGAGGGTGCGACGGCTCGTCCCGGCGGGCGACGATCCACCGGTCTGGACCCGCGGTTGGGCCAGCACGTCCCGTCGCTCCTCCTCGGCCAGCGGCAGGATCAGCGCGTGGAGGGCGCGGTGGAGCCGCTGACGTGGCGTGGGGTCCTCCTCTCGCTCGAGATCCCAGCCCCGATGCTGCCGAAACGCGGCCTCGGTGTAGCGGGCGGCTTCGCCCAGGCTCCACTCGTACAGGCGCCCCTCCACGCCGATCCGCGGGGTCTCGGGCAATTCCTTGGGCCCGAGCACGAGGCGGTCCAGCTCGTCCCACCAGAACTCGCCCCCACTCCCAAGATACCCGCTGGTGACGAAGGCCGTTGACGGGATGTCGTACCGCTCCAGCAGCGGCTTGGCGTCGAGGAGGGTGTCGGCGTAGCCGTCATCGAAGGTCACAACCACCGCCCACGGTGGGACGTCACCGCGCGACAGCGCCTGCTCTAGATCGTGGAGCCGCATCGGGCGAGCGTGCTTTCGCAGGATCTCGAGCTGTTCGGCGAAGCGGCGCGGCGACACGCAGAGCAGGTGGGGGTCCGTGGACACGTCGGCGACGCGGTGATACATCAGAATCAGCGCCGTCGGAACGGCGTCGCTCACAGCCACCTCTCGGCCCGCCGGGGTCTGCCGATACCGCGCAGCTTCACGGTGCCGCGGCTCCTCCATGTCGAGCCGCCGATCCGACTCGGTAGCGTCCTCGATGACGTGGACCAAGCGTACATCGTCGGTAGGGTTCCCGTCGAGGCAGCCGGACTCGTCGATCACCGTGACGAGAGCACCTTCGCCGGGCTCTTCGTCGAGGGCTACGTCCAGATCCCGAACCTTTCCGATGGTCGTCTGTCCTCAGCGCTGGGTGAGGACGAAGCTGTTGCCGTCCTGGTCCAGGAACATGGCGTAGGTGCCCCAGAACTCCTGCTTCGGCTCCTGGGTAAACTCGACACCGCGCCCCTTCAGCGCCTCGTAGGTCTTCTGGATGTCGTCCGTCTCGAAGGTGTTGGAGTTGAACTGGCCGACTTTCTCCGGCGTCCAGTCGCCATACCCTCTCACGAGGACCACGCGGGTCTCCCCTCCGGGCGGCGCCACCTCGATCCAGCGATTGCCCTGGTCGTCCATGGGGACGTCTTCGCGCTTCTCGAAGCCCAGCTTGTTGACGTAGAAGTCGAGCGCCTTGTCCTGATGCGGACTGCTACACGATTGGCCTTGAGCGGCGCCTTTCGCTGACCGCATGATGCCGCACCCGAGGACGCACGCTCAAGTACACTGGGGAGGAACCCGCCCGCGCCGCTGAAACGGCCGGGCGGGCGGCGAACGGCCACGGGAGGGCCGCACGCGTGGATACCATATGGCCCGGAGATCCCCCGAAGCAATCCTACCGATATGACGAGGCGACGCGCCGGCTCCGGCTGCTCGACGCGTACTACGACAT
>JACCZL010000280.1 GCA_013695975.1 Chloroflexota bacterium | reverse complement strand
GCGTTGTACGGCCGGGCGACGCGGTCCAGGCGCTCCAGGCAGCGGCGGGCCAGCTCGGTCGGGGTCGTCTCCCCCGCGCGAAGGCGCCGCCCAAGCTCACGGACGGTCGCCCAGGTTAGGTCGGTCGTCGCGCCGGTCATCGCCCACTCCCATAGGCGTCCACGCCGAACAGGGGGGCCGGCTCGTCGGCGTTGGTCAGCGGCACGGCCCGCAGCGCCGCGGCCCGCTCGAGCATACCCGTGACGTCCTCCCGCAGCCGCCCGAGCTCGTCCTCCGAGAACGTCCGTCCGTAGCGCGCCGCGATCAGCTCGAGCACGACCTCGACCTCTCCACGCGGCAGGGCGGCGCCGTCGCGCTGCGCCGCCTCGGGCTCACCCTGGGTGTTGTCGTGTGACGTCACGCCATCGCCCCGGCCCAACTCAGGCCTGCCTGAACAGGTCGCGCACGGCGAGCGTCAGGCATGCGGGAGGTAGCTGATGAACCGTTCGAGCTGGAGCGCGTACATGAGCTGTGGGCCGAACTGGACCAGCTCGCGGCCGGCCCGCGCGTGCTGGGCCAGACGCTCGCGTACCTTCTGCTCCGAGAGCAGCTTCGGCGGCGCCTGCTCCATGTAGGCGCCGACATCGGCGATCTGCTCCAGCAGGTCGCGCCGATATCGCTCGTCGAACCGAAAGGGCGACCCTTGCGGCTCGAACGGGATCTGCGCGTGCGCCGGAAACGCGCGCTGGATCGTCTCCGCGTGGAAGGTCCGATCCAGGACGATTGCCGGCGGCAGCGACATCAGGAAGTCGAACACGTCGTGGTCGAGATACGGACAGATCTTCTCGATCTCCTGACCGTAGAAGTTGAACGGGAAGAGCGCGATCTCGCGGCGGCAGCGGTTCCAGAAGATGTAGGACGTGATCGGGTTGGGCGCGACCATGTGCCGCTCGAGCTCGGCTCGGAGCCGCTCGATCGCCACCCGGCGGCCGAAACGGGGGCGCACGTCATCGCGCAGCAGGCTCGGCACGCGCGGGCTTTTCGAAAGCAGATCGTCCGCCAGCTCGGTCAGTTGACCGGCCTCGACCAGCGCGAGACGCCGCTCGGTCAGGAAGCGGCCGGACGAGAGGAAGTCGCCGCCGATCCCGTCGAACACGGCGCGCGTCCGCCCGTCGAGGTAGTCCCCCATGACCATGAAGGCGGTGCCCTCGTCGGACCCGAAGCTGGTCGTCAGGTTCTTGCGCAGCTCCGCCTGCAGTCGGGGCTCCGTCTGGTCGAGCACGACCTGCTCCAGCCCCAGCGCCTCGGCCACTCGAGCAGCCAGCTCGACGTCCTCGTCCCAGCGCGGCGGGTGGTGGCGCACCGTCAGGCAGACGCTCGGCCGACAGTCCAGCGCGCACGCCTCGAGGAGGATGTGGCGGGAGTCCCGTCCTCCGCTGAGCGGCATGATGTACTCGCCGCTCGTCGGGAGGCGACGACGGACCGCCTCGCGAAAGCGGGTGATGTAGCCGTCGATCGCCTCACCGCGACCGAGCGACCGAGCCTCCGGCATCGTGAAGCGACCGTCTACCTGGAGCTGGCCATCCGACCATTCGAGCGTCGCGTTCGGCGGAAGCACTCGGATCGCCCGAAACGGCGTGTCTTCGCCGAGGTAGTAGCCCGTCCGGAGGAAGACGGCCAGGGCCGGCTCGTCCAGCTCCGCGGGCGCTCCTTCCAGGAGCAGACGTGGCAGGGACGGGGAGATCCCGAGCGCGCCGCCGACGGCGCAATAAAAGAGTGGGTACAACCCGTAACGATCGTTGCGGACCAGCAGCCGAGCGCCGTCCCAGGTCCACTCGGCCCACACCCCGCCCGGCGTCTCGCGGCCGAAGTCGAGCGGCGTGCCCAGATGGCACGTGGTGAGCCCGCGCGCCTCGACCCGTCCGCCTGCCGAGCGGAGCCAGAGGAACGGCGCGTTCGCCACACCCCTGTCGTCGATCATGCCCCGCGGCTTCGGCTCAACGGGCATCGGCGCTCTCCTACGCGGGTCCCCAATCCCCATGCTCGCGGCTGACGGCATTGTAGCGTTCACGGCGCGGCCTGCATCGACGTGCTCCGGGCGTTCCAGCAGAAGTCGAAGCCGGGAATCGCCACTCCGCCTCGAGAGGTGGGGCTGATCAGCGGGCGCGGCGCAGGGGCCTGTGCAGGCACAGGATCGCGGCGACAAGGGCCAACAACGCGCCACTGGCGGCCTGGGCCATCGAGGCTCCGAACACGCCCGCCGCCGTTCCGAGGGCGAGATGTCCGATCGGGCCGAAGCCGACGCTGAAGACCCAGATCCCCATCGCTGCGCCGCGCTCGCGGTCCTCGGCGCTCCGCTGCAGCAAGGTCTGGCCGAGCGTGTCCAGTGCTGAGGAGGCCGCCCCGACGATCGCGAGCAGCACCAACGCCAGGCCGTAGATGGGGCTCCAGGCGAACGTCAGCAGCGCCAGGCCGAGCGACGCGCAGGCCGCCAGGAAGAGGGCGCCGGATCGCTCGCCGGTGCTCAGACGCGCCAACAGGAGCAAGCTCAGCACGCCGCCGGCCGAGCGGACGGCCAGCATCGTCCCGAGTCCGCTCGCGCCGATGTCGAACACGTCCTGCGCGAACGTCGGCAGGAGCGTCATGTTGGAGAAGCCCAGAATTTCGGCAAGGACGATCGTCAGCGCCAGGATGGCGACCAGGCGGTTCCGCGCCAGGAGCCGGAGCGCACGCCAGAGATCCGGCCGCGCGCGTGGCGGGCGCGCGCCGCCCATTCCGGCGGGCGTGGAGGGAAGCGACGGAAGCGTCGCCCCGGCCAAGAATGCCAGCGCCACCAGGATGAACGTGGCGGCGGCGCCGTAACGCTCCAACGCGTAGCCGCCGACGAGCCCCCCGATGCTGCCGAGGAGCTGTGCGCCGAGGTTCGTCAGGGCCAGCCCGTTCGACGCCCGTGTCGCTCGGACAAGGTCGTAGGCGTAGGCCTGGGTCACGGTGATCCGCAGCGTATCGAGCGCACCGAGCACCACCGAGACGCAGACGATCCAGGCGACGGAGAAGAGCCCGCCGGCGGCCAACCCGGCGATGGCCGCGGCCACGAGCGCGCTGGCCACGTTCACGGCCACGGTAAGCGTCCGGCGGTCGAACCAGTCGGCGACGACCCCGGCCGGGATGCCGAGCAGCATCTGCGGGACCATGCGCACGGCGAGCACGAGGCCGACCAGGAACGGCGATCCGGTGATCTCGAGCGTGATCCAACTGAGGGCGAGCTGGGTGATGGTGCGCGCGAACGAGCCCGCCGACGCGCTCACCCATACCCCGACGAAGCCGTGCAGCCCGAAGGGCGCGAGCCAGGTCTCCGCGTCCGGATGATGCGACGGCGCCGACAATGCGCCGCGCTACTCGTCGGCTCGGCGGCGGCGACGACCGCCGCCGAGCTCAGGGCGCGGACGTAACTCAACACCCGTCGCCTGGTCGAAGTTTTGATCGAGCACGCTCTCCCCTTCAACGACGGTGGTCCATGGGCACTCGAGTGGTGCTGCGCAGTATACGCTCGGCGACGCCGCTCATCACGACGGCCGCCGCGACGGCGCGATCGACGCGGCCCACGGCCTGGATGGCGTGTACCGATGAGCGCGAACCTGCCGCGCGACTCGATGAACGTCGGACCCCGGGCTCCGTTTTGGCGTATCCTCGTATGGGATGCGTGTCTGTGGAGAGCCCGCCGGGGGGCGAGGCCGGCGGCGTGTGGTAGCCTGAGCGGATGGAGGCGAGTGCGAGGATGGTGGAGCTGCGTCGGTTGGGAAGCTCGGGGCTGAAGGTCTCGGCGATCGGGCTGGGCGGGAACACCTTCGGCGGCACGGTGGATGGGGACGAGGCGGTCGCCGTCATCAGGCGCGCGCTCGACCTCGGCATCACCTTCGTCGACACCGCCGACGTGTACAACGTCGGGCGGTCGGAGGAGCTGGTCGGCAAGGCGATCGCGGGCCGACGTGGCGAGGTGATCGTCGCCACCAAGGTCGGCATGGCGATGTCCGACTCGCCCTACGCACGGGGGCTGTCGCGTCGATGGATCATGCGGTCCATCGAAGACTCGTTGCGGCGCCTGGGGACCGACTACGTCGACCTGTATCAGGCGCACGTGCCGGACGACGACACGCCCCTGGAAGAGACCCTACGCGCCATGGACGACCTCGTGCGCCAGGGAAAGGTGTGCTACGTCGGCTGCTCCAACTACCTGGCCTGGCAGCTCGCCCGGGCGCTGGGCATCGGCGAGCGCCGGGGACTCGCCTCCTGGGTTTCCGTGCAGCCCCGCTGGAACCTGCTGGACGGCTTGCAGGACCCCCACCTGCTGCCCGCCTGCCGCGCCTTCGGCGTCGGCATCATTCCTTACACGCCGTTGGCCTCGGGGATCTTGACCGGCAAGTACCGTCGCGGTGTCGAGCCGCCGGCCGGCACGCGGATGGGCGACATGGCCAGGATCCGCGACCGTCTGAACGACGCCAAGCTGGCGGCGGTCGATCGCCTCCGACCGTGGGCCGAGGCC
>JACCZL010000269.1 GCA_013695975.1 Chloroflexota bacterium | reverse complement strand
AGCAGCGAGCGCAGGCGGCTGCGGTACAAGTGGTCCAGGAACGGCGTCTCGCCGGTGGGGATGCGCAGTTGCTGCCACGCCCGCGGCTTGTCGCTCATGTCGGCCTCGTAGAACGAGGGCGTCCGCGGCGCCTTCAGGTCCGCGAACGCGTCGCGGTGCCGCGGCGCCGGGATGGGCGGGCCATTGTCCGCACGGTCTGAATGTGGGGCGAATGGCGCGAAGTAGACGAAGAAGGGTTGGTTGTCGTCCGCCTCGGCTCGCTCGATGAACGAGACCACCTTGTTGGCCAGGACGTCGGTCTGATACTCCTCCGGTCGATCACCGTAGTACACGCCCTGGCTGTCCTCGACCTGCCAGTAGTTGAAATACCCGCGTGTCGAGACGTTGTCGAGCATGGCGGCCCACTCCGACCAGCCCGGGGGGGTGTACAACGAGCCGGCGTTGGCGGGATAGCCGTTCAGATACTTGCCGAAGAGCGCCGTCCGATAGCCTCCGGTCTGCAGCCAGGTCGCGATAGTCGAGGCCTCGCGGCCCTCGTCGTAAAACTTCTTGAAGCCTCCCAGCGGAGGTAGGTTCCAGAGATTCTGATGATTGTGTGGGTACTGGCCGGTCAGGAGCGAAGCCCGAGATGGACAGCAGAGTGGGTAGGTGACGAAGGCGTTGGCGAAGGTCAGGCCCTTTTGGACGAGCAGGGCCTGGAGGCGCGGCATGTAGGCGATCGACGCGGCGTCCTGGTCGTCGGTCTGGATCAGGACGATATTCGGTCGCCCCGACTGCCCCGCCGCTGGGGCCGAGGCTTCGCGGGCCGATTCCCTCTGACAAGACGCCAACGCCGTGAGCGCGACCAGGAGTGCCAGGAGGACAGCGAATCGGACCATCGGGCTGGAACGGGCTTGCGGTATGATCATGCGCCTATCCTACAGGGAAAGCGTTCGAGGTGCGCAAGTCAATCGAGCGCGCTTGCGCCGCGTCGTCGTGGTGACAACGTCCGGCACTATTGAGAACCGCCTCGATCCGAGCGAAACCCTAGCATTCCACGGGCTGGCCCGGGTGGGGCGGCTGGCAGCGGGGGCACCAGTAGGTCGCGCGGGCCAGCTCGCCCTGGAGGCGGCGGCGGATCGGGGTGGTGCAACGGACGCAGGGCTGGCGGGCGCGGCCGTAGACCCAGAGGCGCGACGGGGCCGCCAGGACGCGGTCGCGGGTGATCTCGGCCACCCGCCAGTTCGTCGCCCCCAGCAGAGACATCGCCCGGACGGGTCTCGAAGACCATCTCCTCGTCGAGCTCGCCGACGCGCTGGCCCCCCGACGGACGCAGGGTGCGGGGCGCGAGATGCCCGGGGCTCTGTCCGCTGTTTAGTCTGGCCCATTCGGCCCCGGCGAACAACGGTTCCGCCGCTACAATGGTGTCAAGTCCGGAGGCGCTGATGCCGTTCACGATTGACGATCTCGATCGGGTGACGATTCGGGTCGGCATGTCTGACAAGAAGCTGGGTGAGCTCTCCGACACCCAGTTTGGGGCCTGGTTGCGCGCGGTCGGCGCCGAGGGGACGATCAACTACACCCAGCCCAGGCCCGGCCAACTCGACATCGCCATCGAGGAGCGCATCCGCATCCTCAACGAGCTCGAGTCCTCCGGCTTCTACATCCCCGGCGTCATGGGCGCCGCCGAAACGGCGCCACCCGCCCGAAGCGGCCCCGACCGGGCGACCCTTGCCGCGCTCAAGGCGGCTCTCGACCAGGCTGCTGTCCAGACCGACATCGCCCGCGGCCTGGCCCAGCAGACCGGCGAATTCGACCCTCGCATCCACCTCCTCCAGTCCGTCGACGGCGCGATGGCCCTCCTCGACGCCGCCCGCGGCGCTGTCGACCGGGCCCAGCGCCAATCCTCGTAGTACGGCGTACGCCTTCGATGACCAGACCAGAGCGTACGGCATACGCCCCTACGAATCCGCCACCTCGATAATCTGACCATCGTAGGCCAGGCCCACGCTGGGCGGGAGGTCGGCGCTGATCGCGCGGTAGTCGACATCGTGGGTTAGGTGGGTCAGCAGCGTCTGACGGGGGCGGAGGGCTCGGGCGACGTCGACGGCCTCGGGGATCGAGAAGTGGGTCGGGTGGGGGCGCGGGCGGAGGCCGTCGAGCACCAGCAGGTCCAGCCCCTGGAGCAGGGCCATCGAGCGGGGCGGGATGCCGTTGGTGTCGGTCAGGTAAGCTGCCCCGCCGATCCGCCAGCCGGTCGCCGTGATCCGCCCGTGCTGCAGCTCGATCGGGATGACCGGCACGCCGAGCAGCTCGAACGGGGCATCGACGACGTCGAAGGTGATGTGCGGGATCGCCCCGATAAAGGGGGTGCCGGCAAAGGCGAAGTCGAACCGTTGGCGGAGCGAGGTCTCGGTCCGCCGATTGCCGAAGCAGGGCAGCGGGCCGCCGAGGACGGCGTTGAACGCCTTGAGGTCGTCGAGCCCGTTGACGTGGTCGGCGTGCTCGTGGGTGTAGAGGACCGCGTCGACTCGCCGGACCCGGTGGCGAAGGGCCTGGAGCCGCAGCTCCGGCGTCGTGTCGATCAGGAAGCTCCGCCCGTCGACCTCGACGAACGCCGACGAGCGCGTCCGCATGTTGCGCGGATCGTCCGAGGTGCAGACCGCGCAGTCGCACGCGATGACCGGCACTCCATAGGAGGTGCCGGTCCCGAGCAGAGTTACCCGCATACGGGTGTCGGGCGTCGAGGACGTGGGATCACCCAGGTCCGCAGCGCGGTGTCGGGTGTCGAGAGACGGAGCGTGGGCACCCGAGTAGAATAGCAGCAACGCGGGCCCAATCTCGGTAGAGGCGACACAAACGATGAGCCAATCCCCGACCCCCGACCCCCAGCGCTCGACCCTCAGCACCCCCCACCCACTCACCCTGGGCTACAAGGCCTCGGCCGAGCAGTTCGGCCCACGTCAGCTCCTCGACTTCGCCGTCCAGGCCGAGGGGTGCGGCTTCGACAGCGTCGTCGTCTCGGACCACTACCAGCCCTGGCGGCATTCCGATGGTCACGCCCCCTTCTCCTTTGCCTGGCTCGCCGCCCTCGGCGAGCGGACGACGCGCGTCCGCCTCGGCACCAGCGTCGTCACCCCCACCTTCCGCTACCACCCGGGGATCGTCGCCCAGGCGATGGGGACCCTCGGGAGCCTCTACCCCAGCCGCGTCTTCCTCGGCGTCGGGACCGGCGAGTCGATGAACGAAGTGCCGGTCACCGGCGTCGCCTGGCCCGGCTTCGCCGAGCGCATCGGGCGCCTGAAGGAGGCGATCGAGCTGATGCAGCGCCTCTGGACCGAGGACCGCGTGAGCTACGAGGGCCGCTACTACCAGACCGTCCACGCCACCGTCTACGACAGGCCCGAGCAGCCGGTGCCACTCTACGTCGCCGCCTCTGGCGCCAGGGCCGCCGAGCTGGCCGGCCAGGTCGCCGACGGCTTTATCTGCACCTCCGGCAAGGGCCCGGAGCTGTATCGCGACACTCTCCTGCCGGCCGTCGAGCGCGGCGCCCGGGCGGCCGGGCGCGACCCGGCCGGCATCGAGAAGATGATCGAAGTCAAGGTCTCGTTCGACCACGACCGCCAGCGGGCTATGGCCGACACCCGCTTCTGGGCCGCCCTGGCCCTGCCGGCCGAGGATAAAGCCGGCGTCGAGGACCCGATCGAGATGGAGAAGCGCGCCGACGCCCTCCCGATCGAGAAGGCTGCCAGCCGCTTCATCGTCAGCACCGAGCCCGACGAGCACGTCGAGCAGATCGGGGCCTACGTCGAGCTCGGCTTCCGCCACCTCGTCTTCCACGCCCCCGGCCCGGACCAGTCCCGCTTCCTCGATAGCTACGCCCGCGCGATCCTCCCCCGCCTCCGCGAGCGGTATGGGTAGGCGGGCGTAGGAAATCGGTCAAGGCGGCCAAGGTGGCCAAGGTCTGCGTGTAGGCACATCGTGGCCAGCTTTGACCCGGCGAAGGAGCCGAGCTAACGTTCCTCGAAGCCGAACGTCGTGAAGCGGAGGGGGCGGCAGTTTTCGGTGACCGTCCGCACGACGTGGTCGGGGACGCCATCAGGGATCTCCGCGTGGATCTCGAGGGTAACCTCGACGTTCGCGCCGACGAGCCCCGTCAGGTGGGCGATCACCTCGTCAGCGATCTTGCCGGCGTCACGCCCCGAGCGGGTCGCGTCCAGTTTGACCGACCCGTGGAAGCGGCGTGGCGCGGCTGGCACCGGGGTCGCCGTCGCCGAGCCGCCGGTTCCGTAGCCCCCTGCACTGATGCCATCGGCGACCCGTCCATGATCGGCATGGGCCGCTCCATCCGTGTAGTCGACGGACCTGGGCTCAGGGCGCGCGGTCGCGTCGGCGTCGAGCTGCCGCCGCGCCGTCCCGTCCCGAACGGCCTCGAGCAGTACCTCGCTATCCCGAAGCCGGGGCCGGTAGAGGTACTGGGCGAAGTCATCTCGGAGCTGCTTGACGCCGACATGATCCCCCCGCCAGAGCGGGATCCGATTTAGCTCCTGACGCAGCAGGGCGGGCCGTATTCCGTTGCGTCGAGCATGGGGGCAACGTCGACTGGACACCGGGTCCCGCGCTGATCCATCCTTGCTGTCGGCGCAAGCCGGGGAGGCGGAATGATGACGGTGGCGACGAGGAACGGGGCGCTGGCGCTGGTCGACGCGCTCCTCGAGCGGGAGGTCGGCGAGCTATTCGGCGTGCCGGGCCACGGGGCCTACCCGATTTACGGGGCGCTCACCGAGGTGCCCCAGATTCGGCCGATCGTCGGGCGCAACGAGCAGGGCGCAGCCTTCATCGCCGACGGCTGGTCCTGGACGACGAACCGGATCGCCGTGGGCACGAGTGTCCC
>JACCZL010000268.1 GCA_013695975.1 Chloroflexota bacterium | reverse complement strand
ATGTACACCCGACCCGAGGGCGCCGAGATCGTGCTGGGTGGGATGACCGCCCAGACCGGCCCCAATCCGGACGACCCCGACCGCTACGACCAAGACGTCGACCCGACCTACCCAACCGCGACCCGCGAGCGCCTGGCCCGCCGCCAGCCCGCCCTCGCCGACGCCCACTTCGCCCGCGGCCAGGCCGGCCTCTACGACATGAGCCCCGATACCCGAGCCGTGCTCGACCGGGCCCCCAACGTCGACGGCCTCTACCTGGCCGCTGGCTTCAGCGGGACCGGCTTCAAGAAGTCCCCGGCCGTCGGCGCCTGCATGGCCGAGCTCATCCTGCAGGGTCGCGCCGAGACGGTCGACCTGAGCCCCTTCCGCCTCAGCCGCTTCGCCGAAGCCCAGCCCCTCCACAGCCCCGACGAGTACGAGCTCCCCACCGACTGGGGCCACACGTTTTAGGCCAACCGACCGCGCCGACCCCATGCAGGCGCACGGAGTGGCCCCTCGAGCTGGGCCAGGAGCATACCGCCGAGGATCAGGCCGCAGCCGAGGAGCTCGGGAGTGCCGAGCCGCTCGCCAATCAGCAGAGCCGCGAAGAGCAGCGCGAAGACCGGCTCGGTCGAGAAGATCAACGCGGTGTGGGTCGGACTGGTGAACGCCTGAGCCCGCGTCTGCACCGTGAATCCAACCACGGTGCAGAGGAGGCCGGTGAACGCCGCGGCCGGCCAGACTGCCATCAGCCCGGCCCCGCTTGGCTGCTCCCAGAGCATCGCCGCCGCCGAGCTCAGCACGGCCACCACCAGGATCTGCGCGAAGGCTAGCCACACCGCGCTGTGGGCCCGGGCAAGGCGGCCGACCGCCAGGATGTGCAGCCCGAAGCCCCAGGCGCACCCGAACACCAGCGCATCACCCAGGTTGAGTTCGAAGCGCCGTGACTCAGGATCTCCGAGCGACAACAACGCCAAACCGGCTATCGCGCAGCCGACCCCGACCAGCACCTTCCTCCCGATTCGGTTGCGCTCGAGGACTGCGCCCAGGACCGGCACGATCACGACCGAGAGACCGGTGATGAAGCCCGCCCGCCCAGCACCGGTGAACTGAAGCCCCGCCGTCTGAAAGGCGTACCCGGCGAAGAGACAGGCCCCGACGACGAGGCCCGCCGAGACCAGTCCCATCAAGGTCGTCGACTCGGGACCGGAGTGATGCGACCTGCTCCAGCGCGGCCGGAGCCACAGGAACGGCAGCATCGCCGCCGTCGCCAGTACGAACCGAAACGCCACGAACGTCATCGGCCCCACATCAGCCAAGGCGTCCTTGACCATCACGAAGGTGGCGCCCCACAGCCCGGCCACGACCAGCAAGGCCAGCTCCGCCCACCGCCTCACCGAGGGCCGCGTAGCGTCGGAGTGACGCACTACCATCCCTCAGGATAGTCGAACAACGTACCCACGGCCCCCGAAAGCTCCATACCATCCAGAGCAAGCGGGAATCTCCGAGGTCTCCACAACGTTCTCATAGGTAGAGCGCGGTCCAGGCAATGCGACGCCGAAATCGCCGAAATCCTGGGGCTCGCTCCGCAGCAAACTTTATAATCACGTTAGCAAGGTGCTGGGTGCGCTGGTCCATCCGCCTTGCGCCAACGTCGCCATGAGGTCAAGAGATGATCCCTATTGAGAAGCTCACCGAGCAAGCCCGCCAGGCCCTGGGCCGGTCCCAGGAGCTTCTGCTCAAGCTTGGTCACAACGCGCTCGACAGCGAGCACCTGGCGCTCGTCCTGCTCGGCCAGCGTGACGGCCTCGTCCCGCTCGCCTTGAAGCAGCTCGGCGTCTCGCCGGCCCCGATTCTCGAGCGACTGCAGGCCGACCTGGCGCGGCGCACCAGCTCAGCCCAGGGTAGCTCACTGTACATCACCGCCCGCGCGAACACCGTCCTGGACCGCGCCCTGGCCGACGCCGAGCGGCGCGGCGACAGCTTCGTCGGTACCGAGCACCTGCTGCTGGCGACGATCGCGGACTCGGCCGACCCGGCGACGCGCCTGTTCGGCGAGCTTGGTCTGGATCGCGCGCGGCTCGAGCAGGCCTTCGACACGGTCCGCGCCGGGCGCAAGGTCGACGATCCGTCGGCCGAGAGCCGCTTTCAGGCCCTCGAGAAGTACGGCGTCGACCTCACCGCCCTGGCCGCGGCCGACAAGATCGACCCGGTCATCGGCCGCGACGACGAGATCCTCCGCCTGATGGAGGTGCTCGTCCGCCGCACCAAGAATAACCCGGTCCTGATCGGCGAGCCCGGCGTCGGCAAGACCGCCGTCGTCGAGGGCCTCGCTCGGCGGATCGCCGCCGAGGATGTCCCCGAGCCGCTGCGCGGCACGCGCCTGGTCGCACTCGACCTCGGCCTGGTCCTGGCCGGCGCGAAGTTCCGGGGCGAATTCGAGGAGCGGCTCAAGGCCGTCGTCGAGGAGGTCAAGGCTTCCAACGGTCAGGTAATCCTCTTCATCGACGAGCTCCACACCCTCGTCGGCGCCGGTGGCGCCGAAGGCGCCCTCGATGCTGCCAACCTGCTCAAGCCAGCCCTCGCTCGCGGCGAGCTGCGCTGCGTCGGCGCGACGACCCTCGACGACTACCGTCAGGGCATCGAGCGCGACTCGGCCCTCGAGCGCCGCTTCGCGCCCGTCTTCGTCGACGAGCCGACCGTCGAGGAGACGATCGAGATCCTGCGCGGCCTGCGCCCGCGCTATCAGGAGCACCACGGCCTCGAGATCGCCGACGCCGCGATCGAGGCGGCGGCCACCCTGTCCGACCGCTACATCCAGAATCGTTCCCTGCCCGACAAAGCGATCGACCTGGTCGACGAGGCCGCATCGAAGGTCCGCCTGCGGGCTGCCGTCGAGCAGGCCGGGAGTCCGGGCGCACAGATCGCGCGGCTCAAGGAGCGCGAGGACGAGGCCTGGCAGGAGCGCGACTACGAAGCCGCGGCCCGCCTCCGCCAGGAGCGACTCGCACTCGAAGCCGAGCACCCCGAGGCCACCGCGACCCCGGCCGCGGCGCGTACCGTGGGCGCCGAAGAGATCGCCGAAGTCGTCGCCCAGTGGACCGGAGTCCCCGTCCGGAGCATCTTTTCCGAAGAGGCCGACAAGCTGCTCCACCTCGAGGACGCCCTCCACGAGCGGGTCGTCGATCAGGACGAGGCGATCGCCGCGGTGGCCGATGCGATTCGTCGCTCACGATCCGGCCTCGGAGACCCGCGCCGACCGATCGGCTCATTCCTGTTCCTCGGTCCGACCGGCGTCGGCAAGACCGAGCTGGCCAAGACCCTCGCCGCCTTCCTCTTCGACGACGACGACGCCCTGCTGCGGATCGACATGAGCGAGTATCGCGAGCCGCACACCGTCTCGCGCCTGTTCGGCTCGCCGCCCGGCTACGTCGGCTACGACCAGGGCGGGCAGCTCACCGAGGCGGTCCGCCGCCGCCCGTACCAGGTCGTGCTTTTCGACGAGGTCGAGAAGGCCCACCCCGAGGTTTGGAGCGCCCTGCTCCAGATCCTCGACGATGGCCGCCTCACCGACGGTCACGGGCGGACGGTCGACTTCCGCAACACGGTCATCATCATGACCTCGAACGTCGGCTCGATCGAGGCCTACTCGAAGCGTCGCGACAGCCTGGGCTTCCAGGTCGGCGGGAGCGCCGAGGCCGCGGCCGACCAGGCGATCGAGAAGCGGCTCCAGGCCGCCCTCAAGGACACCTTCCGGCCCGAGTTCCTCAACCGCATCGACGAGATCATCATCTTCCATCGCCTGGCGCCCGAGCAGCTCCGCGTGGTGGTCGACAAGATGCTGCGTGAGCTCCGCGATCGGCTCGGCTACCTTGGCGAAGGTCAGCGCGTCGTTCTCGACGTCGATTCGGACCGCGTCGCCGTCGGCGTACTCGCCGCTGAGGACTCGGCGGGCGAGAACGTTCTCGACCTGGCGCTGAATCAGGCGGCGCATCGGCCGAGCGCCGTACTCCTGGTCGTAGCCGTTCTTGACCAGCCAGTCCCTGGCCACTTCGGTGAGCTCGATGCTCAGGGCACGATCGGCGAGCCGATCGCGGAGCTCACGGAGCATCTTGTCGACCACCACGCGGAGCTGCTCGGGCGCCAGGCGGTGGAAGATGATGATCTCGTC
>JACCZL010000260.1 GCA_013695975.1 Chloroflexota bacterium | reverse complement strand
CCACAGGCCGTTGATCACCGGGACCGCGCACTGGGCGGCCAACTCGACGGCGACGGCGTGGCCGGCCAGAGCGGTCTCGATCACGCCTCGACCTGGCGCGGGTGCCAGGAATGCTCGTCACGATGGCGACCGCGGGTTCAATGTAGCAACATGCCAGGACGCCGGTAAAGGTGGTGGCCCGGCTGTAGGGGCGAAGCATCCGCGCACCAGTATTGGCCTTGCGAGTCGTCCGCGCGCGGATGCTTCGCCCCTACGATCCGACCGCCGTCAGCGTGCCTTTGTCAACGGCCTCAGGCTGGGCGCTCGCGGGCGAGGGGTTGTCCCTCTCCAGGAAGACCCGCAATGCCTCGAAGGCCTCGGGGCAGATGCTGGCGCCGACGTCGCGACCCATGATCTGGAAGACTTCCTCCCGTGCCAGCGCTGGTCGGTAGGGCCGGTCCACCGACAGGGCCTCGCAGATGTCGGCGACTTTGATCACCCGCGCTGCCATCGGGAGCTCGGCGGCGCCGATTCCGCGGTGGTAGCCCTGGCCATCGAGCCGCTCGTGGTGGGCCCCGGCCAACGCCGCGACATCGCGGAAGCTCGCCACCCGACCGAGGATGCGCTGGGTGTACTCGGCATGGCGGCTCATCGCCGCCCGCTCCTGCTCGGTCAGGCCCGTGGGCTTGTCGAGGATGCGGTTGGAGACGCCGAGCTTGCCCATGTCGTGAAGGAGCGCCGCCCGTTCTACTTGTCGCAAGTCCTGCTTGGAGAAGCCGAGCACCTGCCCCACGCCGACCGCGATCTCGGCAACGGCCCGGGAATGGCGGAACGTCCAGGACGATTCGGCGTCGATCACCTCGGCGAAGGCCCGGGCGATCCGGTCCAGGCAGGCATCGTCGGCCATCAGCACGCGCTCTTCGGGCTCGAGCGCGGCGAGCTGGGCGCGCGGGTCGTCGCCGACAAGGCGCTGCCAGAAGACGACGTCCTCCCTCGTCGAGATCAGCGCGTCGACGAGCGTCGGGTCGAACCAGGTCCCTCGACGACGGGCGACCATCTCGAAGGCGGCCGCTTCGCCGTAGGTGCTGAAGAAGATCTCGACGGTTTGGGC
The DNA here is from genome assembly GCA_013695975.1 of Chloroflexota bacterium. GTDB lineage: Bacteria > Chloroflexota > UBA6077 > UBA6077 > JACCZL01 > JACCZL01. Next base: position 2,402 of record JACCZL010000260.1, on the reverse strand, counting down.
GAGTCCCAGGCTCCGCCCCAGCAGCGGGATCGCGTCCCCCTACAGGCCCTCCGGCTGGCCTCGGCCGTCCCAGTGCTCGTCGAGCGTTCGGATCGCCTCGGCCGTCTCTTCCGGAAAGTCGAGGCCGCGGGCGATCTGGGCGCCGCGCTCGCATCGCAGCTCGACCAGCTCTTTCGAAGAGCCGTCGACGGCTACCTTGACGACCTGGAACGCCCGCTCGATCGGCGAGCCCTTCGGGATGACGTTGCGGGCGACGTAGAGGAAGGATTGGACCAGGTTTGACCAGTCGGTCGTCTTGTAGTCACTCTTGACCGACTGATCGTCCGCCCCGAAAAGATAACACAGACCTTGGCCGCGTTGCTCGAGCATCCAACGTCCTTCAGCAACAGGGCATAGAACAGCGCTGAGCACTGCGCGGCGGGAAGCTTCAGCGCTTCCGCCAGCCGCATGCCGATGATGCACGACTTGACCGCGTGCCCCTCTGGCTGCCCCTCGGTGATGTCGAGGGCATAGGACAGTGCGCCGAGCACCTCGGACAATCGGATCTCTCGATCAGCTTCGACGCCGATCACGCAGCGGCCTCCGGGGCGAGCATAGCCCACCAGCCTTAATGATCGCTACGCCGTGGAGGGGACAAGAGGTTGGGCTCGGCAGCCGTGGAGGGGGCGCCGTTGTCGGACGGTCGAGTGGCCCGGCGCACGTCGCGCTATACTCCCGGGCGATGCCCCCGTCCGCCTTGGCGGTGCTGGCGCGGCTGCGGGCCCACTACGGCGCCCCCGCGCCGCACCGATCGGAGGACCCGCTCGCCGAGCTGGTCCAGACGATCCTGTCCCAGCACACCTCCGACGTCAACACCGCCCGCGCCTACGCCAGCCTGCGGGCCAATGTTGGCTCGTGGGAGGCGATCCGCCAGGCGCCCACGGCCCAGATCGCCGATGCCATCCGCCTCGGCGGTCTGGCCGAGGTCAAAGCCCCCCGCATCAAGACTGCGCTCGAATCGATCTGGCAGGAGCACGGCGCGCTCAGCCTCGACTTCCTGCGCGCCCTCGACGTCGAGGCCGGCCGCCGCTACCTGACCACGCTCGGCGGGGTCGGCCCGAAGACCGCTGCCTGCGTCCTCCTGTTCGCCTTGAATAAGCCGGCCCTGCCGGACTAGCCAACCCCCACGTCGAGCGATGCCGCGCGGAGTTCGGGAGTGCCATATCTTGTGGCACCCTCCAATGAGATGCACAAGATCTTGTATGCTGACTCGCCAGAAGGGCCGGGTGGCGCCTGATCAGTGCCCGCAAGTCGCCGCGCCATACCGCAGCGAGCCCGGCCCTTTCATTACGCCGGTATGGAGGCAACGATGGCAAGGCCGCCCTGTGTCCAGTGCGGAAGCCCTGGATTCGCCCGCGATGGGGAGGGCGGGCCACTGCTCTGTATGGGTTGCTCGATTTTGGTCTCCTCGATTCGGGAGGCCGCCTCGACTGAAGAGACCGCCAATCGGGCAGCGGCAGCTGCGGCTGCCCTCAAGCGACGGCGCGACGAGATTCGAGCTCGGACGGGCTGGCGGTCCGGAGATGATGGGGCAGGCTCTAAACTCCGTCCCAAGAGCAAGGGCGGCCGGCCGCGTGGCACGGGGGCCTTTGCGAACCGTGAGGAATTCCTTGGCGCCGTCGCGATGGCGGTCAAGCACTTGAAACAGCGGGGTCGCAAGCCGACCCAGGCGAACGTGGCCGAGTTCTTCACTGCCAGTGGAGATCCTCGTCACCCGAAATGTAAGGACCGCCAGGTGCGTAGGTGGCGTGAGACTTACGGCTATAGGTTGTGGCGTGATCTGCTTGCGGACGTCGCCCGTCTCTACCCCGAGTTGGTGTCCTAATTTCGTCCTGATACTGTCCTTTTAGGGTCCTCCCGATCGGCCGTACTCTCCGAGCAGTGACGCTTGGAGGGTGGCCGTGCCGGCTCTCAAACTCGACGTCGACTCCGAGACTTACAGCCGTCTCGTAGAGCAAGCCGTTGCCGAACGGCGGCCCGTCGTGTGGCAGGCAGAGGTCGCGCTGCGCCGTGCCCTCGGACTGCCGTTCCCGTACCCCGAAGCCCAGTCGCAGACTGGCCCGGCGATACACGAGGACGCCGCCGATGCGCGCACTATCTGAGCCGGAGCGAGAGGCGCTGGCACGCGCGCTCGCGTCGGTCCTGGCGTCCTGGTGGCGCCGACGAATCGAACAAGAAGCAGCCCCCTCGTACGAGGAGGGGGCTCGAGATCGAAATCCAGGAGCGGCGAACTCACGGAGGGTCGATCATGAATAGTATACATCGAGCATATGCCCCCGCGTTGGGGGTGGCGTCAGACGATCGGGCGCTGGGGGCGCAGTCCCGGCCGGGCGTCCTTTTCGGCAAGGCCTCTGGAGCGAGAC
>JACCZL010000249.1 GCA_013695975.1 Chloroflexota bacterium | reverse complement strand
TGCAGGGCGACGAAACCAAGGTGGTTCTGCCCGCCCTCGGCGTCCTCCAGGACGCGCCGGACGCCCTCTTCTACCACGGCAAGGGTCCCGCCGAGGTCCTCGTCACGGTCGTTCATTATGGCCTGGTCGGGACCCTGAGCGAGGCGTCCGCGCGGCTCCCCTTCGCCCTGGCGAGCGTGGCCGGCCTGGCCGGCATCTACCTCGTCAGCCGGCGGCTGCTGGGCCGCCCCGGCGCCCTCGCCGCCGCCCTGCTCCTGGCCCTCAACGGCTATCTCATCGCGTTCGCCCGCCTCGCCCAGTACCAGAGCCTAGTGTTCCTCCTGACGGTGCTGGCCATCTGGTGCGCGGTCCGCCACGCGGATTCCCAGGCCCGGGGCTTGAGCCCCGGGTTCGCCGCGGACCGGGGAGCCGGGTCTGGCAACTCGCCGGCCTGGCCGATCCTGGCCGGCGCCTTCGCGGCGACCGCTGCCCTGGCCCACTATGACGCGGTCTTCAGCCTGCCCCCGATCGCCCTGCTGGCGGTCTGGGCGCGGGGGCCGCGCGGGCTGCTCGAGCGGCGGGTGCTGCTCGGCTGGCTAGCGGCGGGAGCGGTCGGGCTGGCGCTCCTGCTGCTCTTCTTCGGACCGTACCTACTGAGCCCTCTCTTCGAGCTCGCGGAGGACCGGATCGAGCGCCGCGTCGGGGTCGGCCTCCACAACAACCTGGGGGCGATGTGGGCATCGGCCACCTTTTACACGTCAGCGGTTTACCCAATCCTGGTTTTGGCCCTGGTGGGGCTAGGTACGGCGATGGCCGTGCTGGGGCATCGGACCCTGGCAGGCTACACACCAATGCGCCAACACCGGCCGGCTCCCGATGGCCATCCGCCGATCACGGCCTGGACGGTCGCGCTGGTCTGGTTCGCCGTCCCGTTGCTGTTCTACGTCTTCATCGCCGAGGACCCTGGGACTCACTTCCACGTAGCGGCGACCGGCTTGGCGCTCATGGGCGGCTGGACGATCTCCGCGCTGTGGTCGACACTGCGCGACCGTGCCTGGCGGCTGGCGACGGCGGGACTCCTCGGCGCCGCCTTCGCGCTGGTCGGCGCCTACCTGATACCACTCTACCTCCTCACGACGCCCGGTCCCATGCGCGATGCGCTTCGGTATCTCTCGCTCGCCGGGATGGTGGCCGACGAGTCGGAGGTCAAAGGGAAGTTTGGCTTTCCCTACCAGGCCGGCTGGAAGGCCGTCGGCCAGCTCTACGAGGAGGGTCGCCTGGCCGGAACGTTCGACTCGAACGCACGGCCCCAGGTCGCGCACTGGTACACCCGCGGCGTCTGGCGTTGCGCGGCTAACCCCCGCTACTACTTCGTCGCCGAGGGAACGGAGGAGGAGATCGAGCCGCGCGGTGGCCGCGTCGTGGCCAGATACCCGATTGCCGGCATCGTCACGGTCGGCGGGCAGCCTCGATTGCGAGTCCATGAGTATGGAGCTCTACTCGGCGTGGAGCCCGAGGTCTGGCCGGCGGAGGCGTTCGCGGAGCGCTTCGATCGACACCTCAGCGGCTCGGCGCTCGACCCGGGCGTGTGGGGCCGCGGCCCGATCCCGACGAGCTACACGCCCACCCAGGCGAAATTCGGCGACGCCGTCCGCCTGTTAGGCTACCGCCTCTCTCGCGAAAACCAGCGGCCGGGCGGAACTGTCCACCTGGAGCTCTACTGGATGCCGCTCATCTCCTCGGCGGGCGGCCACAGCCTCGACCTGCAGCTCGGCGCCGACCGGAGTATCGGCGACGGGAGCGATCCGGCCTGCGACAGGAGGAGTCCCACGACCCGGGAGTGGACGGCCGGCTCGCCATTCGCCGAGCGCGCGATCCTCGCCATCGCGGCCGATGCACCACCAGGCCGGCACCCGATCCTCGTCGGGATCTCGCAGCCGGCCGCGGGCCACCGGCTGCGGCCTGCCACCACGTTGCCGACGCGGGCTGGCCTGGTGGAGCTGGATTATGTCGAGGTTGGCGCTGAGCGCTGAGCCGGTCGCCGCGCCCCAGTCAGCATTGAGCGCGCGCGCCGCCGTCCTGCTGGGAATGCTGGGGACGGCCTGGTCGCTGCTGTTCCGGGGGTTCGAGGGCGGGCGCTGGTCGGACATCCCGATCATCAAATCGTTCGTCAACCCCGAGCTGTACACCCGCGATCCATTCATCTACAGCCTCCACAGCGGTACGCCAGCGGCCTACACCTATCAGTTTATCGCCGCGATCGTCGGCCTGTTGCCGGGGCTACCGATCGAGGGGACCCTGTTCCTGCTGTATCTGCCCGTCTGCGTTGCGAGCCTGGCGTTGCTGTACCTGATCGGGTTCGAGCTGGTCGGCGACCGGCTGAGCGTCGTCCTGTTCCTGGCACTCTACGTGGCCGGCTTTCGCCTGCTTACGGTCGGCAGCACGATCCTCCACTCTGCCGAACTGACGCCGGCGTTCCTGGCGCTGCCGCTCCAGCTCGGGGCACTCTATGCCCTGCTCCGCGAGCGGCATGCCCTGACCGGCGCGCTGGCCGGGCTGGCGCTGAACGTCCACGCCCCAACCAGCTCCTACGTGGGGGCGGCGATCGGGCTGGTGTACGTCCTCGGTATAGGCCGCCACGGCCTCCGCACTGTCGCCCTCGCGGGCACGTTGATGGTCCTCTGCGGCGCCCCCGCGATGATCGGGGCCGTTGGCCGGCACGCCGACCCCCTGCCCGGCTGGGCGCTCCAGCTTGCCAGGATCGAGCTGGCCACCGATCTCTCGCTGGCGGTGAACTGGGATCGGGCGGCCTCGCGGCTGCGCAACCTGTTCGGCCTGGCGCTGCTCGCCACGGCGATGCTGGCTGTGCGCGGCGACCGCCACCGTCGCACCGTCCTGCTCCTCTTCGGAGCGGTGGCGCTGCTGTGTGTCATCGCCTTCATCTTCATCGACCTGACCCTGCGCGGCCCGATCAGCACCCTCGTCGCGCGGCTTCAGCTCCCACGTAGCGCCTGGCTCGTCAACGTGGTCGGACTGATCTACGTCGCCCACTACCTGCGTTGCGCCTGGACGACCGAGCGCCTGCCCCGCCTGACGATCCTCGTCCTGGTGGCGGCGATGCTGGCGGCGCCGAGCGACTTCACACCGCTCGAGCCGATCTGGCTCTGGACGGTGGCCCTGGTAGCGGCGGCCGAGGCGCTGCGAAAGGGCGGGGCGATCGGCCTGCCGCGTCTCCGGTACGGCCCGACGACGCTCCTCGCGGGGTTGACCATCGCCGGGGTCGTCGGCCTCGGTGCCGCTCGGCTGGTGACCCGACGGGTCTGGGTGCTCGACTTCGACCATGCCGTCAGGGCCGCCAGCATGGCGACCGCCCTGTTGGCGGGCTGGCTGCTCTGGCGTCTGCTCCGAGGGCGACTCGACGGACGCGCGGCGGTCGCCGCCGGGCTAGCCGTCGCCCTGGTCGGGTCGTGGGCGGTCCGCGGCTCGACTGATTGGCTGTACGAGCTGCGCCACCGCGGCGGCCTCTCGGCGGCCGCCGAGTTCCAGGCCTGGGCCCGCGCCGCAACGCCCGTCGACAGCGTGTTCCTGATCCTGCCGAGTGAGCCGAACAACGAGAGCTTCTACAAGAACGCCGACCGCGCCCTGTACCTGGTCCGTGAGCGGGCCAACCAGGCCGTCTACTTCACCGAGCACAACTACGAGTTCCGCGACCGTGTCGTCGCGCTCGGCGTGAGCGACGTCCTCCGCTACCGCGAGGAGCTCGACCCGATGTACCGTCGCCTGACCGAGGAACGGGTCCGCGACCTCGCCAGCCGCTTCGGCGTCACTCACTTCGTCCCCGCCCGGGCCGGCGACTTCAGCTTCCCGATCGTCTACCAGCAGGGGGGGTGGACGGTGTACGCGGTCAGTGGGCAATAGGCAGGAGACGAGCCCGGATCGTTGTTCGGTCGCGGGAGGCTGGCCCCAAGATGATCATCTGGTGCCCAAGATGATCAAGGTGATCATCGTTGTGCGCATGAGCATGTTCGTACAACGATGATCACCTTGGCCGGATGAGGAGTCCAGGATACTCCGCGGGATGCCGCTCGCCACCTACTGCCCACTCCGAACGTACAGCTTCCAGCCGTTGTCGTAGGTTCGGTCGAGGCGGTAGCCGTGCTCCGGGAGCCAGCGGGTCAATGCGTCGAGGCGGCCGAGGCGGCGCGCCCAGGTCACGATGACGGCCGGCCGGTAGCGCTCGACCGCGTCTATCGCCTGCGCGTCGGTGAGCGAGCCGGCATCGACCCGCGTGCCGGAGGTGTCGACGAGCGAGGGGATCACCAGCCGACGGGCGCGGAAGGCGGCGCTCGGATTGTCGGAGAGGACCCAGTCGGACGGCCCGGCCGCCGTCCGCATCACCTCGGCCATGTCGAGCTCGGCCGGCAGGTCCCGGCGCCGCTCGGCCACGGCTTCGGCCTCGACGATCAGGTAGCGGTCCGCGCGGTAGATGGCCGGGACGGTCCACAGATAGAGGGCCAGGGCGGTCAGTCCGACCGTCGCGGTCAACAGGTCCGAGAATGGAGTCGCCTGTTGCGTGGAAAACCGCGCTGTCGCTGGTAGGGGCGGTTCGCAAACCGCCCCGACGATGCGGCCGGCAACACTGGATACGACAGCCGCGGTGACGCCTACCCCGATCCCGCCCAGCAAGGCCAGCGGCGGCACCAGGTAGACGACGTGCTTGTCCGCGAGGTCGCCATAGAGGGAGAACATCGCGAGGATCGCCGCGGCCCAGAAGACGATCGCCACGGTCTGGGTTGGCCGGCGCCAGAGCCCGAGCAGGGCGCCGACGACGGCCAGGGCGAACAGCCCGACCCGCTCCTGGCTCAGGACGTTCCCAACCAGGCGCAGGTTACCGGCCCACTCGCTTCCAGGGCGGCCGCCGACACCCGCCCGATAGGCCCCGAGGTTCTCCCAGACCTGAGCGGGGCCGCGCACCCCGACGATCAGGGCACAGAGTCCGAGGACGATCGCGCCGTAGTGCAGGAGATTAACCGCGGCGCCTCGGGTCCGCGTCGAAGGCTGCAGGGGCGGTTCGCGAACCGCCCCTACCCACGCACCGGACTCCATCTGTGCCGGCCAGGCTGGAGTGACCATGATCGCCAGCAGCGGCGCGCCCAGGTGTAGGACCATCGGCTTGATCAGCAGTGCGAGGGCACAGAGCGCGGCCGAGGCGTACAGCCAGCCCAGGCGGCCCGAGCAGCGGTACGCCAGGGCGGCGCCGATGGCCAGCAGGGCGGGGGCGATTGTCGGGACCTCGGCGAGCGCCAGCCGCGACCCCTCGAGGTAGGTCGGGCTGAGCCCTAGCAACACCACCGACGCCAGACC
>JACCZL010000243.1 GCA_013695975.1 Chloroflexota bacterium | reverse complement strand
GTGCTCGACGTCGAACCTTGATGGACCCCGAGAGTCGGCCCTCCGTGTCTCGCGCGGGAGGGATCCTGGCGCTGGCCCTGCCGGTCTTGTTGTTCGGCTACCTGCTGGCACCCGGACACCCGCTGGCGCTGCTGCAAGGGGTGCCGTTGAATCTGCTGGGGCTAGCGCTGGCGGGCGGCTTTGCGATCGTCCTGTACGGATTCGGACTGCCGCGGACCGGTCGCTTGACACTCCTGGCGATGGTCGGCTTGCTGACGCTGCTGGGTCTCAAGGTTGGGCTCTGGTGGAGTGCGCCGACCTACGGGTTGGCAGTGTCGTACTATAGTCGGCCGCGAATCGGCGGGGCCGCCGAACGGTCGATCGAGTACCGCGGGGCTGATTACACGCGGGTTGAAGCTGGGCCCGGAGCACAGCCGCTGGCGCTCCACTTTTTCAACGATGTCGAGCGCTTCAATTTCTACGAGGATGGGCAGCCCGATCGGCGTGGACTGCCGTTCGCCGTCCGCTGGGAGGGCTTTCTCCAGGTTGCGGTCAATGGCGCTTACCTGTTCGAGCTGACCAGCTCCGGGGCGGCGGCGTTGTCGCTGGACGGGCAGCCGGTCCTCACCGTCGCGGGTGGGCGGGGGCAACCGGCTGATCGGGCGATGCTCGCGCTTGGCGGCGGTCGGCGCTCGGTCCAGGTCGATCTGGTGCATACGCAGGGGGCGTCTCCGTCGCTCACGCTGGGGTGGGATGTCGGCGACGGTGTCGTACCGTTGTCGGCGCCCTACCTGACGGTCCAACCGGCCGAGCGAGCATGGCTGGGCCGCGACGCGGCGTTGAGCCAGATCGCGCGCGGCCTCGACCTGGCATTTATCGCCCTGCTGGTGGGTTTCTGCTCCTGGCTGGCCGTCTCGCGGCAAGGCTCCCGGGAGCGCCCCTTGCTGGCGCTCTTTCTCGGAGTCGTCTTCGCGCACGCGCTCGTCACGACTCAGGATCAGTACCGGAGGCCTGTGATCCTGGAGGGGGGCCAGGACTGGCTTACCTATGAGTCCTACGCCCGAGACATCCTCCTGAACGGCCCGTTGATGACTCTCGGCAAGCCGCTTGGCGAGGGTCGGCCGTTCTTCTTTCAGCCGTTCTACCCGTACTACCTGGCGGGCTTGCACTGGCTGACCGGCGAAGACCTCTGGGGCCCGACCGTGCTCCAGCTCCTCGGGCTGGGCATCTCGGCGGTCCTGCTCTACCACCTGGCGCGTCGGCTGTTCGGCTTGGAGGCTGGACTCGGTACGCTGAGTTTGTTCGTGATCTTGTGGGCCACGCAGCTCGACTGGGTCGCCCGCAGGCTGCTTTCCGAGAACCTGTACTTCCTACTCCTGCCGGCGGCGATCCTGGCCCTGCTACGCTATCTTGAGGAGGGTCGACGGCGCGACCTGGTGGTCGCCGGTGTGGTGTTCGGCCTGGCATCGGTCACACGGGCGCCCACGTTGCTGTACGTGCCGCTGGCGGCGATCGTCGCGGTGGTCGTCTGCCGACGGCGCGGGGCTCCCGGCCGCGCGGCTGCGTTCGTGGCGCTCGCGCTCGTGGGGCTCACGGCGGTCGTCGCGGCGTTGGTCCCGCTGCGCAACTACGTCGTTGCCGGTCGCCCTTCGCTCGTGGCGACAAACGGCGGCGCGACCCTGCTCCTCGCTCATCAGCCGACCCCGCGGGTCCGTCTGGCGCGGGTCGACCAGGATCCGCTGTACAACCTGCTCAATCTGGATCGCCCGACCAGAGAGGTGGTCGAGTTCGTCCGCCAGGACCCATTGGGCTACGCGGCCAGCCTGGCGCCGCTCGGGCTCTATGCGCTCGGCTTCTCTGGGGCGGTCGAAGGCTCGGCTGAGGTGGAGCCCGAGATCGTGGGGCTGACCCTGCTGTATCTCGCCGCGCTGTTTTTCTTACCGGCTGGTCGGTCGCTTCGGGCGATGCTGCTCCACCTGTTCATCCTGACCCACTTCGTAATGATGATGACGTTCCTGCCCTACGTCTACGGCTATCGGCAGGTTTTGCCGATGCAGCTCCTGATGCTGGTCTTCGCCGGTGGCTTGCTGGGCGGGCTGGTCACGAG
>JACCZL010000237.1 GCA_013695975.1 Chloroflexota bacterium | reverse complement strand
CGAGGCTCGCGTTGACGCGCCCGAGCAGCCGATCGGGCGTGCTCGACTGGATCAGGCTCGTCTGGCTGATCTCCATGACCATGTACGCGCCATCGCCCAGGAGCTGCTGCATGGCGAGCAGCGCCAGGATCAGCGGGTAGGGGCCGCCGGCCAGCGGGATCAGGAGCACCGAGATGGCGAAGAGCACGTACCCCCAGAGGAGTGCCGGCCCGACGCCCCAGCGCCGCGTCGCCCGCTCGGCGATGACCGCGCCGCCGAGGGCGCTGATCCCGCCGAGCGAGAAGAGGACGCCCATCGTCAACGGATCGAGGCCCAGCTCGTCGACGAGGAAGAGCACCACGAGCGTGCCGACGATGCCCGAGCCGAAGAGCGAGCGCGTCGTTTCGAGCCCGGCGAGGGCCCGCAGGACCGGATCGCGGCCGACCAGGCGCAACCCTGCCCGGATCTCCCGCCAGGCGCCCTGCCGCTCGGCCGGCGGACTCGGCGGCGGCTCCGCTCGTCGGATGAGCGCGAGCGACGCCGCCGAGATCACGAACGAGATCGCGTCGAGCAGGATCGTCATCGGCGCGCTCAGCACCTGAACGAACAGGCCGGCCAGGCTGAAGCCGGTGACCTCGGCGACCGAGTTGGTCGCCTGGAGCTTGCTGTTCCCCTCGAGCAACTGGTCGCGCCGGATCAGCGCGGGGAGGTACGAGCGATAGGCGACGTCGAACATGAGCGTCAGCACGCTGACGACGACCATGACGACGTAGAGGTGCTCGATCCGGAGGATTCCCAGCCAGGCCGCGAGCGGGATCCAGCCGAGCGCGACGGCCCGGCCGATGTCGGCCACGATCATGATCGGCCGCCGACGGAGGCGATCGACCCAGACGCCGGCGACCAGTCCGAACAGGATCGCCGGCACCAGATCGGCCGCCCGCACCAGTGACATCTCGAAGGCCGAGGCGCCGAGGACGAGGATGGCGGTCAGCGAGACGGCGAATCGCCCGACGAGCGAGCCGAAGACCGAGATCGTCTGGCCGGTCCAGAGCTTGAGGAAGTCGGCATGACACCAGAGACCGGTGAAGGGTGCATGAGCCATGAGGGTCTCCTGGGCACCGTCGGGAACGGTGCCCTGCTGAGCAATGAGCGGTCGTGCATCGCGCGAAGGCGCGGTCTGCCGCGAGTCAGGTTTACACCGCCCCACGGGCTGTCAGTAAGCCGAGTCCATCCGGGGCGCGTCGCGGCAGGTGGGTCAGGTGTTCCCGGCGCCGTGCGGACGGCGCGGCACGACTACAGTGTGACGCTCATTGTTGGGCGGCACCTCACAGCAGGCGGCGTTGGCGAGCCCGTCTCGCCGCGCCCGCATGATACCCCGCCGAGTACGTGGGCTATGTTGAAGGCCTCGTCCATACTACGATAGCCGTGATCGGCCGCGACGTTGAGATGCCGTCGGTGGAGCGTTGAGGGGGCAGTATGTCGTTCAAGTACGCCGTCTGCTCGTACGTCGCACTCGGTCACGGGATCGCCGAGACGGCGGCGATCGTCCGCACGGCGGGGTATCGGGGCATCGAGTGGCGGGTCCATCCGGAGGGGCATGTCCGACCGGAGCGGCTGGCCGAGGACGTGGCTGAGGCGCGGCGGGCGGGTGAGGTGGAGGGGCTGGCGCCGGTCTGCCTGACGAGCTATCTACCGCTGCTCGAGCCGGCGCGGGCCGAGCGGGACGTCCTGGCGGCGGCCGAGCTGGGGGCGCCGCGCGTCCGCTTGCTCTGGCCGCCGTACGACGGGCAGGTGTCGGCCGACGCCGTCTTCGCGGCCGCGCGGCGGGCGATGGACGCGCTCGCACCGGTCCTGGAGCGGAGTGGGGTGGCGGTGGTGCTTGAGACGCACCGCGGCTCGATCGTCCCGACGGCGAGCGCCGCTAAGCGACTGGTCGAGCCGTACCCGCCGTCGCTCTACGCCGTGCTGTACGACCCGCCGAACACCGTCACGTCGGGGCTCGAGGATCCCCGCTACGCCGTCGAGATCCTGGGCCTGCACATGGCCCATGTCCAGTTCAAGAACGTCAGTTGGGCGCGGGCCGAGGGCGCCTGGCGCTGGACCTGGACCGCCCTGGACGAAGGGATGATCGACTGGCCGCCGCTCCTCCGCCGCCTGGCCGATCGGGGCTTCGACGATTGGCTCTCGAACGAAAACTTCCTGCTGCTGCCCCCCGACCGGCGGCCGGGTAGGGGCGAGGTGCTCGAGACGCTGCCGTCGTACCGGGCGGACCTGGACGTGCCGCTGGTCGACCGCCTGCGGGCCGACCTGCGCTGGATGGCGCAAGCCGGCGGGTGACGATCGATGCATTGCGCCGGGTGGGCGTCGTCGGCTACCGTCGTTGTCGAGATGCGGGGTGCGGAGTGGCCGCCAAGATCCTGGCGCGTGACCTCAACAAGGCGTACTCGACGCGGGGCGCCCCCATCCAGGCCATCCGGGACTTCGACCTCGAGGTCCAGGAGGGCGAGTTCCTCTGCCTGGTTGGCCCGTCCGGCTGCGGTAAGAGCACGTTCTTGCGGATCGTGGCCGGGCTGGTCCCATCGTCGAGCGGCGAGGTGCGGATCGTCCCCGGCCCGTCCAACGGTGGCAAGCCGCTGAACAGCATCGTCTTCCAGGAGTACGCCATCTTCCCCTGGAAGACCGTGCGCCAGAACGTGGCGTTCGGGCTGGAGATGCGGGGCGTGCCGAAGCGCGAGCGCGACGAGGTGGCCGATCGCTGGCTGGTCAAAGTCGGCCTGCGGAAGTTCGCCGACGCCTTTCCCCGCCAGCTCTCTGGCGGGATGAAGCAGCGGGTGTCGATCGCTCGGGCGTTCGCAAACGACCCGGAGGTGCTGCTGATGGACGAGCCGCTCGGGGCGCTCGACGCTCAGACGCGGGTCGTGCTGCAGCAAGAGCTGCTCCGGCTGTGGGAGGAGGACAAGAAGACCGTCCTGTACGTGACCCACAGCCTGGACGAGGCGGTCCTGCTGGGCGATCGGGTGGTCCTGATGACGGCCCATCCGGGCACCCACAAGGCGAGCTACCGGATCGACTTCCCGCGTCCCCGCGCCCTTGAGCTGACCGCCACGCCGGAGTTTGCCCGGACGACCTTCACGATCTGGAATTCGCTCCAGGAAGAGGTCGCCCGAGCGATGGAGATGCAGGCATGAGCGCCCGGCCGCTGGCCCGACCGGCCGAGGCGCCGACACGGCCGGGTTGGGGCCTCCGGCGCCCGCCGGACGCGCTGCTGGCGATCATCACGCCGATCGGCCTGCTGCTGCTGTGGGAGCTGCTGGTGCGGGCGAACGTGCTGGACTTCCGCTTCTTCCCGCCGCCCAGCCGGATCGCCACCGCGGCCGGGGCGCTCGTCGCGAATGGCGAGCTACTGGTACACGTCAAGGCAAGCCTGTACCGGATCGTCCTCGGCTTCGCGATCGGGGCCGCCATCGGGATCCCGGTCGGGCTGGCGCTGGGCTCGTTCCGGATCTTGCGGGTGATGTTCGACCCGATCCTGTCGGCGTTGTACGTGATCCCGAAGATCGCGATCCTGCCGCTGATCATGCTCATCTTCGGCCTGGGCGAGGGCTCGAAGATCGCGATCGTGGCGCTGGCGACCTTCTTCGTGGTGGCGATCAACAGCCTGGCCGGTGTCCGCCAGGTCGAGCCGATCCTGATCGAGGCCGGCCGCAACTTCGGGGCACGTGGGCTGCAGATGTTCCGCCACGTGATCTTCCCTGGCGCGCTGCCGAGCATCTTCACCGGCCAGCGCCTCGGGGCCGGGACCGCGCTGCTGGTGATCATCGCGGCCGAGTTCGTGGCCGCGAACGAGGGGATCGGATTCTTGATCTGGCGCTCGTGGACGACGCTGGTGACCGAAAACATGTTCGTTGGTTTCGTGGTCATCGCCGCGTTGGGCACGCTGTCGACCTGGCTGCTGCACCGCGTTGGCCGGCTGGTCATGCCCTGGCAGGCCGACGAGCTCGACCTGGTCGCGTCCCGCCGCGAGAATGCGTAGTGGTTCGTCACGGACGGTCTGATCCGCCGATCGCTGGTAGGGGCGTATGGCATACGCCCTTCGGTGCGAACCGCTCGGTGCCGGCTGAAGGGCGCGATGAATCGCGCCCCTACGGACGGCGCCGGTCTGAGTAACAGGGAGCGAAGATGGAGGAGGGTTCATGAGGACTCGTGCGTTGCGCCTGTGGGCGCTGATGCTGGTGGCGGCCGTGGCGTTGGCCGGCTGCGCGCCGACGCCGCCGGCCCCGACGGCCAAGCCGACTGAGGC
>JACCZL010000226.1 GCA_013695975.1 Chloroflexota bacterium | reverse complement strand
CTCGTGACCGATCCCGGTCGCGGCGCTGGGGCCGTCCCGTGTGCACTCCCTCCTGATCGGCGTGTCCAATCCGTGTCCAATGCCACCATCCGCGGCCGACCGCGAGCGTCCAGACGACGCCCGACGGATGCCCTTCCCTATCTGGTAGCGTGCGCGAGCGTCCGCCTCCGTCCGCCGTCGGACAGCCCCGAATAGGGCTCATAACTCTAAGGTCGCCGGTTCGATCCCGGCCGGGCCCACTTCTGACCAGATAGAAGGATCCCCTCCCGAAGCACCTCGGGAGGGTTACGAACGGAAGCACCAACCTCAGCGATCCTGCCCAAGTCGATAGCCGTCTACGCGAGCGCGGGGTAACTCCGGTTCGGCTTAGGTCCTCTCAGGCGGAGGGCGCGCTACAGGACGAGCATGCTATCGCCGAAGCTGTAGAAGCGGTAGCGCTCCTGCACGGCGATCTGGTAGGCGCGCATGGTGAGCTCATAGCCGGCGAGGGCGGCGACCAGCATGACGGGGGTGAGCGCGGGCATGTGGAAGTTGGTGAGGAGCGCGTCCACACACCTGAAGCGGTACGGCGGGTGGATGAACAGGCGAGTCTCGCCGCTGCCCGACCGGAGCGCCCCATGGTCGTCGACGCGGGACTCGAGCGTGCGGGTAGCGGTGGTCCCCACCGCGAGGATCTTCCGTCCATCCTGGCGGTCAGCGTTCAGGCGCAGCGCCGCCTCGGGCGCCAGCGCGTAAGCCTCGGTCGGCATCTCGTGGGCCGCGATGTCCTCCGTCCGGACCGGTGCGAAGGTGCCGTAGCCCACGTGGAGCGTGATCTCCTCGCGCCGGATCCCCTTCTGCTCGAGCCGCGCGAGGACCGCCGGCGTGAAGTGCAACCCCGCGGTCGGCGCGGCCACCGACCCGTCGATCCGCGCGTAGACGGTCTGGTAACGATCTTCGCCTGAGCGATCCTTGACGTACGGCGGGAGTGGCACCCTGCCGACGCGCTCCAGTTCGACGGCGACTCCGTCGGGTGCGGAGAGGCGCAACTCGAAGCTGCCGTCATCCCGGTGCGCGACCACGGCCCCGTGCATGGCCGAGTCCTGGAAGGTGACAGCCTCGCTGACTTTCGGCGCAGCCTGCTCATTGCCTACGCAGCTCCACACGCCGCCGCCCAGGTCCTTCAGCAGGTAGATGTCCACAGTCGCGCCGTCCGACCGCCGGGCGAGCAGCCGCGCCTTGATGACCCGCGAGTTATTCAGCACCAGCGTGTATCTGCTGTCGAGCAGGTCCGGCAGGTCGCGGAAGAGGTGGTGAGTGATCTCGCCGCTGCCACGGCGGACGCACATCAGCCGCGAGGCGTCCCGGGGTCGAGTGGGCGTCTGGGCGATCAGCTCGTCGGGGACATGGTATCGGAAGTCGGACAGCCTCACTGACCACCTCGCTCCTGGCCATCCTCCGCGGCGGACAACGCCGCCAGCGCCTGCCCGATCTCGAGCCGCACTTCGGGAGCGTCCTCGACTGCGAGGCGTCCGACCAACGCCTCCACGGCGCCGGGGCTCAGCGTAGGCCGGAGCGTGGCCAGCCTGCCCAGTCCCCACGCGGCATGGGCCCGCAGCAGCGGGCTTCGATGTTCGAGCGTCTCGGTGAGCGGTTCGAAAGCAGCCGGCGCGCCGGAGTTGCCGAGCGCCACGACGGAGTTACGCTGCAGCGGCTCCAAGCCGCGCCACGCCGCCGCGGTCGGGCCATAGACCCGCTCGAACTCCGGCGCGCTCATCGCGAGCAGGCCCAGCAGATCCGGCTCGGCGCCGATCTCGGGGAGGGGCGCGAACTCCGGATGTAGTCCGCTCACTGGTCGGGCATTGTACGGGCAGACATCCTGGCAGTCGTCGCAACCGAACAGACGGTTACCCATGAGCTCCCGATACTCGGGCGGCACGGGTCCATCCATCTGGGTCACGTAGCCGATGCAGCGGTTGGCGTCGACTTGCCATTCGCTGATACACCCCGTCGGGCAAGCATCGATGCAGCGCGTACAGTTGCCGCAGACGCGCATCGTCGACGGCTCGTCCGGCGGCAACGACGCATCGGTGAGGATCTCGCCCAGGAACACCCAGGTGCCGAGCCTGGGCACGATCAGGTTAGTGGACTTGCCGAGCTTCCCGAGGCCGGCCCGCTCGGCGATTGGTCGGTCCAGGGAGGCGCCAGTGTCGACGTGAATGAGGGTATGCACGTCCGGTACCCGCGCTTCGAGCCAGCCTGCCACTTGCTCGAGGCGATCCTCCAGGACCGTGTGGTAGTCCAGACCACGGCAATAGCGCGAGAGCCAGCCTCTCAGCGGTCCGCCTGCCGAGGGCGATTCGGGCACCAGGTAGCTGATGCCCGCCGCGATGATCGACCGGGCGCCGGGCAACAGCAAATCGGGGTAGACCCGAGGCGAAACTTCTGGGTACTCGAACGGATTGGGACCGAGTCCCGCGGCCTGCCGGTGCTCGAGATGCTCTTTTTCTGCCAGGAACGGAGCCACCGAGGCTACGCCGACGACGTCGAGCCCCACCTCACGCGCGTATGCCTTCAGGGCCGCCTTGAGCGCGATGGGATCATGGCCTTCAGGCACGGTGAGAGCTCGTTCGGCCACCGGCACCGAGGACTCGTGTCTCTACGGCCGCTGGTACTCGGCCGTGGGCCAAAACGGGATGCCGCCCCGCGGCGTGAATCGCCCCTCGACCTTGAGGCACAGGGGATCGAGCAGGTTGACGAGGTCGTTGGCGATGCGGTTGACGCAGGCTTCGTGGAACTCGCCGGCCTGGCGAAAGCGACCCAGGTACAGCTTCAGCGACTTGCTCTCCACGCACCGCTCGTTCGGGATGTAGTCGATGACGATGGTCGCGAAGTCGGGCTGGCCCGTGATAGGGCAGAGCGTCGTGAACTCGGGCGCCTCGATGTGGATGCTGCCCTTGACGCCGTTGGGATTGCGCGCCCGGTCGGCGAAGGGGTTGGGGAACCATTCCAGCACGGCCGGATCGGGGTCGTCGTAGACGTACGGCGTCGTCTTACCAAGCTGAGCGAGATCTGGAGAGGTCATGGGGAGGTCGGTATCTGGGAGCACGGCCAATTCGGTTGAACGAGTCTGGATAGGCGGACGGCGGCTCGGGTCCGGTACACCTCGCCGAGGGAATGGGATCGAGCTCAGTTGCGTCGCGACGTTGCCGGATCGACGTGTCCATCCAGAGACGCGTACTCGTGCCGGCTGGTCGGGGCGCTTCAGTTAGGCATAGTATGGTGTACCCGGAAGCGACCTGCAACGGAGTCCGTGGCGGCATGAAGTATCTCCCCCTGCTTGGCTACGTCGCGACGATCTTTGCAGCAAATTGGGCCATCCAGGCCGTCGGAGTCGTGCCGGTGGGCTTCGGCCTACTCGCGCCGGCCGGCGTCTATTTCGCCGGCCTCGCGTTCACGCTTCGCGATCTCACGCAGGATCGGCTCGGGCGTGTCTGGACCATCGGGGCGATTCTCGTCGGTGCAGCCCTGTCGGCGTTCATCTCGCCACGGTTCGCGGCGGCTAGCGGGATCGCGTTCCTGCTGAGCGAGCTGGGAGATTTCGCGGTCTACACGCCGCTCCGTCGGCGACACTGGGTCGGCGCGATCCTCGCCTCCAACACCGTCGGGCTCGTCCTCGACAGTGCCCTCTTCCTCTGGCTGGCATTTGGGTCGGTCGAGTTCCTCGCTGGACAAGTCGTAGGCAAGGCCTGGATGACCCTGCTGAGCGCCGCGCTGCTGTGGGCTTGCCGCCATCAACTTGGCTGGCGAGCCGCCTGACTGTCGCCGGGTTAGCCCCAGCGCCGCCGGGTCGAGCCTGAGCCAGTCAGCCGCGGGCAGCGGACGGATGCCTGGCTCGGAGGTTGCTCAGGCATCTGCTGGCTGGTACGATTTCTCCAGGAGTCGCGAGCTTTCGCGGCTCCGGCCAGCAGCGGGGTCAGGCGTGCGACGCGCGGCGATCCGGGCGCGCGTCTGAGTCGGGGGAGGTACCTGATGCTCCGTGTCGCGGTTCTGAGCGTTCATACCTGCCCGCTCGCTCCGCTCGGGGGTTGGGAAACTGGGGGGATGAACGTCTACGTCCGCGAGCTGAGCCGCGAGCTGGGGAAGCTGGGGGTCGCGACTGACGTCTTCACTCGCCGCCAGGATCCAGACGTCCCCACAGTCGTAGAGCTTGGCGAGCATGCCCGCGTGGTCCACGTCGACGCGGGGCCACCGCGCCACATGGACAAATACGAGGTGGTGGACTACCTCTCCGA
Source organism: Chloroflexota bacterium (assembly GCA_013695975.1). GTDB lineage: Bacteria > Chloroflexota > UBA6077 > UBA6077 > JACCZL01 > JACCZL01. The sequence goes on along the minus strand of JACCZL010000226.1, from coordinate 2,650 downwards.
GTTTGCCTGCAACCTGCAGCGTTTCCGCAACTTCGTCGGCGCGCGCTACGACCTGATCCACGCCCACTACTGGCTGTCCGGCCGCCTGGCGACCCTGTTCCAGGAGCACTGGGGGGTCCCGGTCGTGGCGATGTTCCATACTCTGGCGCAGATGAAGAACCGGGTTGCCGTCGACGCCTCGGAGCTCGAGCAGCAGATCCGGGTCGACATCGAGCGCCGAACCATGGCGACGGCCGACCGGGTCATCGCCGCGACGGACGTCGATCGGGCCCAGATGCTCATGGCCTACGGCGCGAACCCGCGCACGGTCACGGTCGTGCCGGGCGGCGTGAACCTGGGGCTGTTCCGACCGGGCTCGCGCCGGCAGGCGCGACGAGCCCTCGGCTTCGGGGACGAGCGCGTGCTCCTGTTCGTCGGCCGCATCCAACGCCTCAAAGGGATCGACCTGCTCCTGCGGGCGGCGGCCGAGCTCGCGGACGACCCGGCTGGGCTGCGCATCGTCATCGTCGGCGGTATCTCCCAGGGTGCCCACGGGCGGGTCTCGGAAGAGGAGCGTGAGAGCGCGCGACTCCACGCCCTGGCCGCTGAGCTGGGTCTCGAACGGCTGACCGATTTTGTCGGACCCGTCCCCCACGAGCGCCTCCCGCTTTTCTACCGCGCCGCCGACGTGACGGTGATGCCGTCCACCTACGAGTCCTTCGGGCTGGTGGCAGTCGAATCACTCGCCTGCGGCACGCCGGTCGTTGCCTCGCGGGTCGGTGGGCTCCCCACCATCGTCCGCGACGGCGAGAACGGCTTCCTGATCCCGTGGCGGCATCCGCGACTCTTTGCCGACAAGATTCGGGCCGTCCTTACCGACCCCACGCTACGCCGACGTCTCCGCCGCAACGGCCTCGCGACCGCCCAGCACTTCGGCTGGTCGGCGGTCGCCGAGCGTACGCTCGACGTCTACGACACGGTCCTCAGCCGGCGAGCGAGCACGCGCGCGTTGCTGGTGGAGTGAGTGCCTCGGTGCAGCGGTGCGAGATCATCCGACGGGTGCGTCTCCCCCACGCACGCGAGGCCTGAGCGCGCCGTGAAGCCGATCGATCTGCTGCGCCAGCTCCAGGAAGTGGACAGCCGCCTCGACGCCGACCGGGCACGGCTCGTCGAAGTCGTGGCCGAGCTCGCGGACCGCTCAGCCGTCGACGACGCCCGCCGCGAGCGGGACGTGCGGGCGGTTACCCTCAAGCAGATCGAGGCGGAGCAACGCGACCTCGAGCTGGAGATCGAGACCTTTCGTGCCCAGCTCACGGCGATCGAAAATAAGCTGTACGGGGGTCGCGTCGGCGACGCGAAGGAGTTGACCAACCTGAACCGAGAGGCGGGCCAGGTTCGCGGCCTCATCAGCCCGCGTGAGGACCGACTGCTCCAGCTCTTCGAGGCGGCAGACGAGGCGAGCGCGACCCTGGCCGCTGCCGAAGCCCGCCTCGGCGAGGTCGAGGCGGCTCGTCGGATGGATGAGGCGAGGCTGGGCGCGGAGCGGGACACTCTCTCGGGCGCTATCGGCGTCGACGAGACGACCCAGGCCAGCGGCCGCCCACAGGTTGCACCCGCCACGCTGCGGACCTACGACCACCTTCGTCGCACGCGCGGCGGCCTCGCGGTCGCCGAGGTGCGTCAGCGGACCTGTCAAGGCTGTCGGATAAGTTTGACCATCAGCGAGGAACAGCGAGCGCGCCACGGCGACAGCCTGGTGATCTGCCAGAGCTGCGGGCGCATCCTCTACGCCACCTCCTAACGATCACCAATCAGCCGTCGACGGCGATGGCGGTGCTCTGGTAGGGGCAGTTCGCAGACCGTAGCCGCGGTGATGAGGCCCAATGATCCGCGCCTGGTCAGTACGTCACAGCTTTCCGAGGTACGCTCAAAACCGCCGGCCGCGCGCGCCGTGCAGCGTTGTTCCCGGTGGGGGAGCGGCCTACAATGAGGCAGTTGGTGGGGCGCTGTGGAAAAGAGTGGGGAAAAGTGGCGGCAGATGTGGATAACTCGGCCGAGCGGGCGGGGCTGAACGGTGTTTCTCGGCGAGTACGTCCACGCGATCGACGACAAAAGCCGCCTGGCGGTTCCGGCCCGGTTTCGGCAGGACCTTGCCGATGGGCTCTACGTGACCAAGGGGGTGGATCGGTGTCTCTACATCCTCACGCCGGATGGGTGGAATCGGCTGGCCGACCGCATCGCCGGGCTGCCCTCGATGCAAGCCGGCGTGCGGCAGCTCCAACGGCACTTCTTCGCCGGCGCCGCGCCACTCACCCCGGATAAGCTTGGCCGAATCGTCATCCCGCAGATCCTTCGTGAGTATGCCCAGCTCGACGGAGAGGTCGTCGTGGCTGGGGTCCACACGCGTATCGAGCTCTGGAGTCGAGCCGCCTGGGAAGCCGAGCGGGAGCGGATCGACGAGCAAACGGCGACCCTGGCCGAGCAAATGGCCAGCCTGGGAATCTGACTCGCGCTCGCCGATCGAGCGCACGCTTGCACACCTCACGTAGCCCTGGAGACCAGCGCGACATGACGCATGGCGGATGATGAGCCCCTCGAGCACTCGCCCACCGAGTCGACTGGCGAGCACGTCTCGGTCTTCCTCGACGCCGTGGTGGCCTGGCTGGCGCCT
>JACCZL010000211.1 GCA_013695975.1 Chloroflexota bacterium | reverse complement strand
GGCCGGCCAGAATCGCGACGAGTCCGGCGTCGCCATCTCGTCGATCAGCACGATCTCGCCGTCGAGCAGGCCGAACTCGAACTTCGTGTCGGCCAGGATGATTCCGCGACTCCGAGCGTGCTCCGCGGCCAGCGCGTAGAGCTGCAGGCTGCGAGCCTGCAGCGCATCGGTCAGCGCCTCGCCCACCAGCTCAGCCATCTGGGCGACCGTCAAGGGCTGGTCGTGGCCGTGCTCCTCTTTGGTCGTCGGGGTGAACTGAGGCTCAGGGAGCTGCTCGGCTTCGAGCAGTCCGAGCGGGAGCGGCACGCCCCCAAGGGTCCGTTGCTGCCGATATTCGGCCCAGCCGGAACCGACGAGGTAGCCGCGGACGACGCACTCGACGTTGATCCGCTCGCAGCGCCGCACCAGCATCGCCCGCCCACGTAGGATGTCGCCATACGGTTTGACCACCTCCGGCCAGTTGTCCGGGTCGTCGGACAGGAAGTGGTTGGGCACGTCGCCGGCGAGCCGCTCGAACCAGAACGCCGACAAGCTGGACAGGACGATACCCTTGCCCGGGATCGGCTCGTCGAGTACGACGTCGAACGCCGACAGACGATCGCTCGCGACCATCAGAAGCTGCTCCCCGAGATCGTAGATCTCGCGGATCTTTCCCCGCGCGAAGAGCGGCACGTCCGGGAGATCGACCCGTACGAGCGGCGGTGGCGCTGGGGCTTCGGGCTCGAGGAATGGGTGGCGGATCATCGTCGGCCTCTCAATGCTAGTCTCGGACGGGACCATGTTCCCCTGACAGCCCGAGCCGCTCGAAGGCAACACCGATCCCACGCAGGTGGTGGTCGAGCCGGAAACACTCGGCCAGCTCGTCGGGTGTGAGCCGCTCGCGGACGCATGGGTCTTCGCGCAGCAAGCCCTCAAGGTCGCCTGCCCCGCTCCAGACCCGTTGAGCCTGCCGCTGCACCAGGACGTAGGCATCGTTCCGCGCCATCCCCTGCTCGACCAGCCGGAGCAGCACCCGCTCCGAGAAGATCAGCCCGCGGGTGAGGTCGATATTGGCCCGCATCCGGTCGACGTCAACGTGGAGCCCTTCCATCACCCGGGTGAACAGTCGCAGCATGTAGTCGAGCGCCAGGCAAGCGTCGGGGAGGATGATCCGCTCGGCGGAGGAGTGGCTGATATCACGCTCGTGCCAGAGGGCCACATCCTCCAGCGCCGGCAGGGCCGCCGCTCGGACGACGCGGGCCAGTCCGCAGACCCGCTCGCTCAGCTCGGGGTTGCGCTTGTGGGGCATCGAGGACGACCCTTGCTGGCCCTGCGAAAACGGCTCGAACACCTCGCCGATCTCCGTGCGCTGAAGCGACCGAATCTCGGTCGCCATCTGCTCGAGCGTCGCGGCGATCACCGCGAGCGCCGTCACGAAGGCGGCGTGCCGATCGCGCTGCAGGATCTGGGTCGAGGCCGGAGACGGCTCGAGCCCCAGCCTGGCGCAGACCAGCTCCTCGACCCGTCCAGTGACGTTGGCGTGGGTCCCGACCGCGCCCGAGATCTTGCCAACCGCCACCTCGCGCCGCGCGGCGGCGAGCCGCTCGCGGTCGCGGCGGACCGTCGCGACCCAGACGGCGAGCTTGTGTCCAAAGGTGGTCGGCTCGGCGTGGATGCCGTGCGACCGACCGATGCAGGGCGTCCATTGGTGCTCGACCGCGAGCCGCGCGACGACCGCTTCGAAGCGCTCCAGGTCGGCCTCCAGCAGGTCAGCAGCCTCGACGAGCTGAAGCGAGGTCGCCGTGTCCCAGACGTCCGACGACGTCAGCCCAAAGTGGATGAAGCGCCCCGCCTCGCCCGCGCTCTCGGCCATGGTGCGGACGACGGCGATCACATCGTGCCGCGTCTCCTCGAAGACCTGCTCGATCCGGCTCGGGTCCAGGGTGGCGTTGCGGATCGGGGTGAGCGCCTCGTTCGGGATCACGCCGACGTCGTTCCAGGCCTCGCACACGGCGACTTCGACCCGCCGCCAGAGGTCGTACTTGTACTCGTCCGACCAGACGGCAGCCATCTCGGGATGGGAGTAGCGTGGGATCATCGTCAGCCTCTAATCCCCATAGGACTCGTCCGCGGCGATGTCGCTCCGGCAGTGGCGGCCCTCGAATCGTACCGCTTCGACCGCGCGGTAGGCCCGCGCGCGCGCCTCGCTGAGCTGGTCCCCAACGCCGACCACGGTCAAGACACGCCCACCCGCGGTGACCAGGTTGCCGTCGGGTGTCCTCGCGGTACCCGCGTGGAACACGAGGGCGTCGCGCTCGGCGCCATCCAGCCCGATGATGGGCCGGCCAAGGGGGTGGGGTCCCGGATAGCCGGCCGAGGCCAGGACGACGCCGCACGCGCTGCCGGGCCGCCAACGCACGCTCGTCTCGTCGAGGCGACCGTTCACTACCGCCTGCGCGACACCGAGGAGGTCCGACTCGAGCAGCGGCACGATCACCTGCGTCTCGGGATCGCCGAAGCGGCAGTTGAACTCGAGCACCTTCGGACCGTCCGGCGTGATCATCAGGCCGGCGTACAGCGCTCCGACGAAGGGATGCCCTCTCGCCGCCATCTCCGCCACGACCGGCTCGAGGATCTGCGAGCGGACCTGCCGCATCAGCTCCGGGCTCGCGAAGCCTGGACGGCTGTAGGCGCCCATGCCGCCGGTGTTCGGTCCTCGATCACCATCATGCGCCGCCTTGTAATCTCGGGCCGGCGGCATCAGGGCCAGGCGCTCGCCGTCGCAAAAGGCGAGCACCGAAAGCTCTCGCCCTGCCAGGAATTCTTCGACGAGGACCGTGTCCGCGGCGGGGCCCACCATCCGAGCCACGAACAGCTCGTCGAGCGCGGCTTCGGCTTCGTCGGCGTCTCCGGCGACAGTGACCCCCTTCCCGGCAGCCAGGCCGTCGGCTTTCAGCACCACCGGATACGAACAGCGGGCCAGACTGCGCCGTGCCTCATGCAGCGTCGTGACGACGTCGGCGCGCGCCGTCGGCACCCTGATCCGTTGGAGCAGCTCTTTGGTCCAGGCCTTGCTCGATTCGATCCTGGCGGCAGCTGCGGTCGGCCCGAAGGCAGGAATGCCACGCTCGCGTAGGCGGTCGACCAGCCCGGCCGCGAGCGCCGCTTCGGGTCCGACCATCACCAGACCAACTCGCCGCTCGACGGCCACCCTGACCAGATCGTCGGAGTCCTCCGGGCCGATCGGCAGGTTCGTGGCAAGCTCGGCGGTCCCAGCATTGCCCGGTGCGCAGGAGAGCTCCCCCAACTGGCCGCTCTGTGCGAGCGACCAGCACAAGGCGTGTTCCCGCCCACCGCTGCCGACGACGAGGACGTTTACCAGCCCGTCCGCGCGCGCTTCGAGCGAGGTCGAACCCCCTATTCCCACTCGATAGTGCCAGGCGGCTTGGAGGTGATGTCAAACACGACCCGATTGACGCCCGCGACTTCGTTGACGATCCGATTCGAGATCCGCGACAGTAGGTCATAGGGGACCCTGGCCCAGTCGGCCGTCATCCCGTCGTCGGAGGTCACGATGCGCACCGCGACCAGGTTGCCGTAGGTCCTGAAGTCGCCCATCACACCGACCGTGCGGAGGGGGGTCAGGACGGCAAAGCTTTGCCAGACCTGACGATAGAGGCCGGCTGCCTTGATCTCGTTCATCACGACCCAGTCGGCGCCGCGGACCATCTCGAGCCGCTCGCGGGTCACGTCGCCGAGCACCCGAATCGACAGGCCAGGTCCCGGAAAGGGTTGGCGCCAGACCATCTCCTCCGGCAGGTCGAGCGCCAGGCCCACTTCGCGAACCTCGTCCTTGAAGAGATACCGGAGCGGCTCAACGAGCTGGAATGGGAGATCCTTCGGCAGGCCGCCGACGTTGTGATGGGTCTTGATCCGGGCGGCCCCCCTGGTCTCGGGCGCCGTGCTCTCGATCACGTCTGGATACAGGG
>JACCZL010000209.1 GCA_013695975.1 Chloroflexota bacterium | reverse complement strand
GGACCGCGGTCGTCTTGACGTCGCCGTTTCCGATCAGCTCGACGATCGCCTTGCGCTGGCCATCGTCGTCCTCGACGACGAGGAGGTTCCTGACCGGGCGATCGACGAAGCGGGCCAGGTCGTCGAACGCCGCGGTCAGGTCACTCATGCTGATCGGCTTCTGCTGCTGGGTGACGGCGCCGAGCTCCAGGGCTCGGTGTCGCTGTTCCTGGCCGGAGATGACGTGGACCGGGATGTGGCGGGTGGCCGGGTCGTGCTTCAGGCGCTGGAGGACTTTCAAGCCATCCATGTCCGGAAGCTGGACGTCCAGCGTAATGGCAAGGGGTTGGAATTGCCGCGCCAGCTCGAGGGCTTCGTCGCCCCTCGACGCGACGAGCCCCTGGAAGCCGCGCTCGCGGGCCATGTCCAGCAGGATGCGACCGAAGCTGGCGTCGTCCTCGACGATCAGCAACGCCCGATCGTGCGGGCCGACGGAACGGCGGTCGTCGCTCACGGCCTCCGCCGCGGGCGACGGCACATCCGCCACGGGCGCCGGCGCGCTGGCCGCGGCGGCGCCGAAATTGAGGATGGTGGGGCCGGCCCCGCCATTCGGGGTGACGGGCGGTCGATCCTGGAGCGCGACGGAGCCGGCGACGATCGGACTCGCGGCCAGGGCGGCCCCGACGAGCTCGGCGCCGTAGCCGGCGCCGTTGGTCGTGACCGCCTCGCCCTGGTAGCGCTGGGGGAGATAGAGGGTGAAGGTCGAGCCCACGCCTGGTGTGCTGACGAGGCGGAGCTCGCCGCCGAGCAGGTCGGCGATCTGGCGGCTGATCGACAGGCCCAGCCCGGTACCGCCGTACTTGCGGCTGGTGTCCATGTTCGCCTGCTGGAACGCCTCGAAGATGAGCGCCTGCTTCTCTGGCAGGATGCCGATGCCGGTGTCGCTGACCGCGAACGCCACAACGCCGCGGGCGCGGCTGAGCGTCCGATGCTCGGGGTTCCAGCCGCCCGTCACCGGGGCGATCTGCAAGGAGATCCTGCCCTGGTTGGTGAACTTGAACGCGTTGGAGAGCAGGTTCTTGAGCACCTGCTGGAGACGGGTCTCGTCGGTCGAGATCGAGCTGGGTAGGCTGGGGGCCAACTCGAGCGAGAACTCGAGCCCCTCTTGCTGCGCCATCTGCCCGAAGCTCCGCCCGAGGTACTCCCCGAGCGGCGCGAGCAAGACCTCGCCGACGTCGACGGCCACGGTCCCGGACTCGATCTTGGCCAGGTCGAGGATGTCGTTGATCAGGGTCAGGAGGTCATCCCCGGCGGCGCGGATCGTCTGGGCGAACTCGACCTGCTTGGCTGAGAGGTTGTTGTCCCGGTTCTCGGCCAACTGTTGGGACAGGATCAACAGGCTGTTCAGTGGGGTCCGTAGCTCGTGCGACATGTTTGCAAGGAACTGGGACTTGTAGGTGGACGTCAGGGCGAGCTGCTCGGCCTTTTGCTCGAGGGCGGCTCGTGCGTCGTCGATCTGGCGCGTCCTGCGCTCGACCTCCTCGTTCTGCTCGGACAGCAGCCGCGCCTTCTCCTCGAGCTCCTCATTGGTCTGCTGGAGCTCTTCCTGCTGCTCCTGCAGCTCCCCGGCCAGGGCCTGCGACTGCGTGAGCAGCTCCTCGGTGCGGCCACTGGCGGCGATCGTGTTCAGCACGATGCCGATGCTCTCGGTCAACTGGTCGAGGAAGGTCAGGTGGATGTCGCTGAAGCGATTGAAGGAGGCCAGCTCGATGACCGCCTTGATGTCGTCCTCGAAGAGGACCGGCAGAACGACGATGTTGTGCGGGGTGGCCGCGCCGAGACCGGAGTTGATCTCGACGTAGTCGTCCGGAACGTTGGTCAGGAGGATCCGCTCCTTCTCGTAGACGCACTGCCCGACCAGGCCCTCGCCCGCCTTGAACTGCTGGGCGAGGGTCTTGCGCTCCCGGTAGGCGTAGCTCGACAGGAGCTTCATCAGCGGCTCAGCATTGGGCGATTCGTTGACGTAGAAGACGCCGTGCTGGGCCTGGACGAGCGGCGCAAGCTCCGACAGGATCAACTTCCCGACCGTCTGGAGGTCCTTCTGGCCCTGCAGCAGGCTGGTGAACCGCGCCAGGTTGGTCTTCAGCCAGTCCTGCTCAGTGTTTTTCTGAGTCGTCTCTCGGAGGTTGCTGATCATCTCGTTGAGGTTGTCCTTGAGCTGCTCAACCTCGCCGCTGGCCTCGACCTTGATCGACCGCGAGAGGTCACCCTTGGTGACGGCGGTGGCGACGTCGCCGATGGCTCGCACCTGAGTGGTCAGGTTGGCGGCGAGCTGGTTGAGGTTATCGGTCAGGTCGCGCCAGGTTCCCGCTGCCCCCGGCACGTGGGCCTGGCCGCCCAGCCTCCCCTCGACGCCCACCTCGCGCGCGACCGTCGTGACCTGATCGC
>JACCZL010000189.1 GCA_013695975.1 Chloroflexota bacterium | reverse complement strand
TGATGGCGGCGGTCGACCAGTACATCCCGACGCCCGAGCGGCCGGTCGATCGGCCGTTCCTGATGCCGATCGAGGACGTGTTCGGGATCAAGGGGCGGGGGACGGTGGTGACCGGGCGGATCGAGCGGGGGCGAGTCAAGACCGGCGACGAGATCGAGATCGTGGGGTTTGGGGAGACCCGGCGGACGGTGGTGACCGGAGTCGAGATGTTCCAGAAGACGCTCGACGAAGGGTTGGCTGGGGACAACGTCGGGTGTTTGCTGCGGGGGATCGATCGGGAAGAGATCGAGCGGGGGCAGGTGCTGGCGAAGGTTGGGAGCATCAAGCCGCGGACGAAGTTTGCGTGCGAGGTGTACGTGCTGAGCAAGGAGGAGGGCGGGCGGCACACGCCGTTCTTCAACGGGTATCGGCCCCAGTTTTACATCCGGACGACCGATGTGACTGGGAACATCGGGTTGCCGAGTGGGGTCGAGATGGTGATGCCCGGGGACAACATCCGGATGGAGATCGAGCTGGTGACGCCGGTGGCGTTGGAGGAAGGGGTGCGCTTTGCGATTCGGGAAGGCGGGCGCACCGTCGGGGCCGGGGTGGTCACCCAGATCACCGAGTAGACGACGTCGGCGGGAGACGGGACAGGGGGTGCGTCCCTCCTGTCTCCCGCCTCCCGTCGAACGAGCGAGGGAAACGAGCGAGTTATGGCTAAGCAGCGCATCCGAATACGCCTCAAGGCGTTCGATCACAAGATCCTGGATCAATCGGCACAGCAGATCGTCGAGACTGCCGAACGGACCGGGGCGCAGGTAGCAGGGCCGGTCCCGCTGCCCACGCGGATCGAGAAGTTCTGTGTCATCCGGTCGCCGTTCATTGACAAGGATTCGCGTGAGCAGTTCGAGATGCGTACCCACAAGCGCCTGATCGACGTCCTGGAGCCGACCTCGCGGACCGTCGACGCCCTCATGCGCCTGAACGTACCGGCCGGCGTGGACATCGAGATCAAGCTGTAGCAGGTAGGTGGCAGGTGGTAGGTGGGATATGAGGAACTGCCGTGATTGAAGGAATACTGGGTCGCAAGCTGGGGATGACCCGACTCTTCGACGAGACGGGGGCTGTCACTGCCACCACGGTGTTGGAGGTTGGGCCTTGCTTTGTCACGCAAGTCCGGACGCTCGATCGCGACGGATACGAGGCGGTCCAGCTCGGCTTCGGCCAGATCCGTCCGAACAAGCTCAACAAGCCCGAACGGGGCCATCTGAAGAACGGTGTCCCGACGGTCCGCGAGCTCCGTGAGGTGCCGGCGAGCGGCGTGGACGGCATCGCCGTTGGCGAGCGGGTCGACGCCGGGCTGCTGGCCGAGGGTGAGCGGGTCGACGTCACCGGTGTCTCGAAGGGCAAAGGGTTTGCCGGCGTGATCAAGCGCCACCACTTTAGCGGTGGCCCGAAGACGCACGGCCAGTCGGATCGGTGGCGTGCGCCCGGATCGATCGGCGCTGGAACCACGCCGGGTCGAGTGTTTAAAGGTACCCGGATGGCCGGCCAGATGGGCGACGAGCGGGTGACGGTCCAGAACCTCCAGATCGTGCGCGTCGACCCCGAGCGCAACCTCGTCGCGGTCCGCGGCGCGGTGCCCGGCCCGCGGGGTGGACTGGTCGTGATTCGAAAGCAGCAGGTGGCGCTATGACCGACGTGCCTCTCAAGAATCTATCCGGCGAGGTCGTCGGCTCGGTCGAGCTCGATGAGCGTGTGTTCGGGATCACGCCGAATCGGGCGGTGCTCCACCAGGCGGTCGTCGCTCAGCTCGCCAATCGGCGCAAGGGCACCCACGACACCAAGACCCGCGGGGAAGTGGCCGGCGGGACCCACAAGATGTGGCGTCAGAAGGGGACTGGGCGCGCCCGCCAGGGCGACCGTCGGGCCCCACATTGGGCCGGTGGCGGGGTGGTGTTCGGGCCGCATCCGCGGTCCTACCACCAGACCTTGCCGCGCAAGATGCGCCGCCTCGCGATGCGCTCGGCGCTTTCGGCCAGGCTGGCTGACGCGGCCCTGACGGTCGTCGACCGACTCGAGGTGTCGGCGCCAAAGACCCGCGAGATGGTCAGCGTCCTCGACGCCCTGGGGCTGCGCGACGGGGCACTGCTCGTGGTCCACGAGCGCGACGAAGACCTGGCGCGGGCCTCGGCCAATGTCGAGGGTGTCCGGGCGGTCACGCCTGGCGGGCTAAATTTGCTCGACGTCCTCAATTATCGCCACGTCGTCTTGACCCGTCCCGCCGCTGAAGCGGTCACCCGCCTCGTCCTCGAAGGGGCCGGGC
>JACCZL010000375.1 GCA_013695975.1 Chloroflexota bacterium | reverse complement strand
GCGACGGAGTGGCCCCGCGCCGTCGATGCTAGCGCCCCAGGTGTAGCGTCCTCCGCCGAACGCTCCGCTTGTGCAGCGCGACTGGGCCGGCTACGCTAGCCTGTACCGTGAACATCGTCGGGCCGCGCACGATCCTCCACGAGCTCCGCGCCAGGGTCCAAACCGCCCCGACGAAGCCGTGGCTGATCTTCGAGGATCGCGACGGCGACGTCCAGCAGTGGAGCTTGGCCGAGTTCGAGCGGCTGGTCAATCGGGCCGCGAACGTCCTCGGCGGGCTCGGGGTGCGGCCAGGCGACAGGCTGGTCCTTCACCTGGCGAATTGTCCGGAGTTCCTGCTGCTCTGGTTCGGCGCCGCGGCCTGTGGCGCCGAGATCGTCCCAGTCAACACGCTCTCCTCGCCGGACGAGCTCCAGTACCTGATAAACCACTCCGAGAGTATGCTCATCGCAACCGAGCCGGCCCATCTCGACGTCGTCGAGCGGCTCCGCCGAAGCTGTGCGGCCGCGCGGCATGTCCTCCTGTGCCGAGCCGACCGGGACGAGGGCGCCGCGCTGTCGTTCAATCGACTCCTCGAGCAGGCGTCCGACGCCCGGCCCCGCCACGAGCCGAAGCCGCTCGACGTCGTCGCCATCCTCTACACGTCGGGCACGACCAGTCGACCGAAGGGCTGCCTCATCACCCACGCGAACTACGTCCACGTTGGCGAGTCAGTCTCCAAGGGCATGCGGCTCGGCCCCGACGACCGCTTCTTTACGGTCCTGCCGCTGTTCCACGGCAACGCTCAGTACTATTCGACCATGTCGGCGCTGGTCGTCGGAGGGAGCGTCGCGCTGATGGAGCGTTTCAGCGCCAGCCGCTACTGGGAGCAGGCCACCCGCCACGAGTGCACCGTCGCCAGCCTCTTCGCCGCCCCGATGCGGATGCTCCTGGCCCAAACGCACTCCCCGTACGACCGCCAGCACCGCCTGCGCCTGGTGATCTTCGCCCAGAGTCTCACCCCGGAGCAGCTCGCGGCGTGGGACGTTCGATTCGGGGCGCCACTCATGCAGATCTACGGCATGACTGAGCAGCTTGGTCACCCGCTCGCCAATCCGCTCGACTACCCGCGCAACAACATGTCGATCGGCTGGCCATCGCTGGGCTGGGCCTGCCGCGTCGTCGACGACAATGGGAGTGATGTCCCCGAAGGGCAGGCCGGGCAGCTCCTGGTCCGCGGCGAGCCGGGCTCGAGCCTGATGCTGGGCTACTTCAAGAATCCAGAAGCCACGGCCGAGACGATCCGAGACGGCTGGCTGTGGACCGGCGACAACGTTAGGATCGGCTCGGACGACTACGTCTACTTCGTGGACCGCGCCAAGGACATGATCAAGCGTTCGGGCGAGAACGTCGCCGCCGGGGAGGTCGAGGCGGTCCTGATCGCCCATCCAGCCGTCTTCGACGCCGCCGTGATCGGCGTCCCTGACCCGATCCTCGACGAAGCGATCAAGGCCTTCGTCGTGCTCCACGAGGGCGAGCATGTGACTGCCGACGAGCTGATCGCCTGGTGTGCCGAGCGCCTGGCCCGCTTCCGGGTCCCCGAGCTGGTGGAATTCCGCGCGGAGCTCCCGCGGACGTCGGTCGGGAAGATCCAGAAGCACGTCCTCCGGGCCGAGTCCTTGCGCGATGCCTGACCGGGCGCCTCCGCCTGACGACCTGCCGGCGCTCAAGCGCTGGCTCGCGGCGCGTCCGGACGCCGCGGAGCTCCAACCAATCGGGATTCAAGAGATCGTCGTTCGCTCCAACGCTCTGCACGGGCTCTCCGAGCTGCTGGCCGATCTCGACGCGCCGGAGCGGGTGCTGCTGGTACTGGACGAGACCTTTTATCGTCGAGGCGGGGACAGCCTCAAGCCACTGGTCCACGAGGTGCTGAGCGGCCGCGGTCGTTCGGTGGAGCCGTGTCTGCTGGCGGCCGGGGGTGACGGGCTAGTTCATGCCGACATCGAGAACGTCGAGCTCCTCAGGGCTCGAATCGGCGCGAGACCGAGCGCGGTCGTCGCACTCGGCTCCGGGTCGGTCTGCGACGTGGCGAAGCAGGCCTGCTATCTGGCCGAGCGCGAGGATAGGGTTGCCACCACGCTCGTGCTGGTACCCACGGCCGTGTCGGTGACGGCCTTCACGTCGAGCCTCG
>JACCZL010000374.1 GCA_013695975.1 Chloroflexota bacterium | reverse complement strand
CGCCCTCGCGGCGTGGAGGGCGGTCACCGCCGAAGCCGCCCTCGCGACGTGGGGGCCGATCGCCACCGACGCCACCTTCTCGGCGCGGGGGCCCATCGCCACCCACACCGCGCTCGCCCTCGGGTCCGTCGCCGCCGCCGACTGGGGCGCCCTCGGGGCTTGGCTCGAGCAGCGCCCGACGCGAGAGATTGATCCGTCCCTGGCGGTCGATCTCGGTGACCAGCACTTTCACTTCATCGCCGACGTTGACCACGTCCTCGACACGGGGGACTCGATAGTCGGCCAGCTCTGAGATGTGGACCAGGCCCTCTTTGCCGGGCAGGATCTCGACGAACGCTCCGAACGCCATCAGGCGGGTGACCTTGCCGGTGTAGATGGCGCCTGGCTCGACGTCCTTGGTCAGGCGCTCGATCCAGTCGATCGCCTTGCGGGCGTTCTCCGAATCGGTCGAGCCGATCAGCACGGTCCCGTCGTCGTTGACGTCGATCGAACACTTGGTTTCGTCGACGATCTTGCGGATCATCTTGCCGCCGGGGCCAATGATGTCGCGAATCCGGTCGGGGTTGATGCGGATCGTGGTCATTCGGGGGGCGTATTCCGACATCTCGCCGCGCGGCTGCGAGATCGCCTCGTTCATCTTGCCCATGATCCACAGCCGCCCCTCGCGCGCCTGGGCGAGGGCCTGCTGCATGACCTGGGTGGTGATGCCGCGGACCTTGATGTCCATCTGCAACGCGGTGATGCCTTGCTCGGTGCCGGCGACTTTGAAGTCCATGTCGCCGAGGGCGTCTTCGATCCCCTGAATGTCGGAGAGGATCGCGAACTTGCCGTCCCCGGAGGCCGAGGTGATCAGGCCCATCGCCACGCCGGCCACCGGCGATTTGATCGGCACGCCCGCATCCATCAAGGCCAGGCTGCTCCCGCAGGTGCTGCCCATCGAGGTGGAGCCATTCGACGAAACCACGTCGGAGACGACTCGGATGGCGTAGGGAAACGCCGCGGGCTCCGGCAGCACGGCGACCAGGGCTCGCTCGGCCAGTGCCCCGTGCCCGATGTCGCGCCGCGAGGGGCCACGCATCGGCCGCGTCTCGCCGACCGAGAAGGGCGGGAAGTTGTAGTGATGCATGTAGCGCTTGGACTCGTCGAGCCCGATGCCGTCAACCCGCTGCGAGTCGCCCTCAGTGCCGAGCGTGGCGACAGAAAGGACCTGGGTCTGGCCGCGGGTGAAGAGCGCCGAGCCGTGCGTCCGCGGGAGCACGCCGACCTCGCAGGTCACCGGTCGGATCGTCCGGGCGTCGCGCCCGTCGGGGCGTCGCCCCTGCTCGAGGATGTTGCGACGAACGATCTCCTTCTCGAGCGCCCCAAAGACCTTGGCGACCTGCTTCGAGTCATACGTCTCGGCGAAATGGGCCAGCACCTCACGCCGGAGCTGGCGGGTGCTGTCCTCGCGGGTCGCCTTTTCTGGATCGTAGATCGTCTGCTCGAGGCGCTCGCCGACGAACTCGGAGACCGCCTGCTGCAGGTCGGCTGGGAGCTCCGGCGCCGCGAACGGGCGCTTCGGCTTGCCGACTTCGTCGCGGAGTCGGTTCTGGATGGCGAGCAGCTCCTGCATCGCCTGGTGGCCGGCCTCGATCGCCTCGAGGATCGTTTCCTCGGGCAACTCCTGGACGCCTGCCTCGACCATCAGCACGGCGTCGGCTGTCCCGGCCAGCATCAGATCGAGCTTGGAGTCGGCCATCTGGGGCATGGTCGGGTTGATGACGATCTCGTCGTCGATGTAGCCAACCCTGACGGCACCGACGGGACCGTAGAACGGGACGTCCGAGACCATCAGCGCCGCCGAGGCGCCGACGATCGAGCAGAGGGCCGGATCGTTGACGTGATCGGCGGAGAGGACCGTGACGACTACCTGGACGTCGTTGCGATAGTCCTTCGGGAAGAGCGGGCGTAGCGGGCGGTCGGTTAGCCGCGCGGTCAAGACGGCCTGCTCAGTCGGTCGGCCCTCGCGCTTGATGAAGCCGCCCGGGATCTTGCCCGCGGCGTACATCCGCTCCTCGAACTCGACCTGGAGCGGGAAAAAGTCGATGCCCTCACGGGGCTCGTCGGAGGTCGTCGCGGTTGCGAGGACCACCGTCTCGCCGTACGTTACCAGCACGGCGCCACCGGCTAGACCGGCGACACGTCCGTGCTCAAAGGTGAGCGTGCGTCCGCCGATCTCGGTGGAATAGCGGGTTACTGCCATGATTCTCCTCAAACTCGGGCACGGAGTCGCGTGCCCCTTCCGCGGACGCCTATGTTGCGCCCGCTCCAACGCGCCGCCGACAGCGGTCAGCCGCGAACGCTCGGGGCCCATACACGGGCGCGCAAATGAGCGTGGCCGCGATGCGCCGGCCGTAGCTGCCTGGCCGGACTCGGCGGATATGAATCCGCCCGCCGAAGTGGCGGGCGAAGACGGGGAACATCAGAGCTGGTTCAGCGCCGCAGTCCGAGCGACGCGATCAACCGCTGATAGCGCTCGTTCTCGGTGCGGCTGAGGTAGCTCAGGAGTCTGCGTCGTCGGCCGACCATCCCCAACAGCCCGCGGCGCGAGTGGTTATCGTGCTTGTTCGCTTTCAGGTGCCCGGCCAGCTCTTCGATGCGGCGGGTCAGGATCGCGATCTGCAGGTCGGCCGAGCCAGTGTCCGTGGGGTGGGTCCGATACTGATCGACGACCTCACCCATCGCCTCCTTGGTCAGGGGCACGCGTCTGTTCCTCCTTGTACCCTTGGCGCCCATCCACCTGTGGGCGACCACAAACGATGCCGATTCCTTACT
>JACCZL010000137.1 GCA_013695975.1 Chloroflexota bacterium | reverse complement strand
TCTGGGGCCGGGGGCCAAGGCCCCGTTCGACGGGGCAGGTTCGTCGCCTGTTCCCACCGCCAGACGCCAGGTCAGCGTCCCGAGGACCGTGGCGATGCAGAAGGCGCACAGCGCGGCGAACATCATCCGATGCCGTCGCTTCAGGCTCGGCTGGGCCGTCGGGCGGGGCGACGCCGCTTCCTGGCGAACGGAAACGGGCAGCTCCTCCGTGTCGCGCGGCGTCCACGGCTCCGGCCGCTGACGCCCGCCGTCCGAGCGCCGGGCTGGCGGGGGCGGCGCTGAATCGATGAGGATGACGCGCGGGGAGTCGGCGTCCGCGATCGGCGCGTCGTCTACTAAGGTTGGTGCGGACATGGAGACCTCAGATCGGGTGGGCTGCTTCAGGGGGTGTGGGGCGGTTGTAGCACTGGCTTGTTGCCCCTGTCAAACGTCCGTCGCCGGCCTGGCGGCCTCCGGGCGCCAGAGATATCGGTCAAGATCACAGACGCCCTCGGCGGTAAACTCGATCCCTTCTTCCTCGAGCCGTCGCTGCTGATGCCAGGGGTGACCGAACGCCCGCCGCCCGCTCAGCTCACCGCGGTGATTGACCACGCGGTGCGCGGGCACGTCTGGCGGGCAGCGGTGCAGCGCCCAGCCAACTTCGCGAGCCTTGCGCGGATCGCCCAGGAGGCCCGCGATCACGCCGTAGGTGATCACGCGCCCTGTCGGCACCTCGCGGACGAGGGCGTGAACCTGCTGGTTGAACGTGGGCATGTTGGTGGTGGTCCCTTGCTCGTGACGCGCCCCCACCTGAGGTGGCGCCCTTCAGTCTTCGACCAGCAGCGCGATCGGGTCTTGGCCGTTGTCTCGAAAGGTTACCGTGATCGGCTCGCCGCGCAGCATGTGTTCGCGAGTGTGCCCTGGCGTGATACCCACCTCCCCCTCGACGCGGAATCGCCGGACCTGACCGTCGTCGCCGCGGACGTCGAAGTGTTGCAGTTTCGTGATGGAGGTGGCGGCGAAATCGATCACCACCCCACGCACCTTTTTTGGCTGGGCGTCGGCCGGCCCACAGCCCGTGAGGAGCCAGCCTGCCAACACCCAGGCCAGGGCCCTTGGCGATGGGCGGCCGAGCAAGCGCAGCCTCCAGCGTCGAGCGCGTCTAGCCGCGCAGCGCCTTGATCGCCTCGGTCAGGGCCGGCACGACCTGCTTGTAGTCTCCGACCACGCCGAAGCGCGCGTGCTTGAAGATGTTAGCGTCCGGGTCCTTGTTGATCGCGACGATGTTGCGCGCGCCCGAGCAGCCGGCGATGTGCTGGACCGCGCCCGAGACGCCGACCGTCACGTACAGATCCGGTGTCACCGTCACGCCGGTCAAGCCGACCTGGTGCGAGGCGGGCACCCAGCCGGCGTCGGTCACCGCGCGGGTGGCGCCGACCGCGGCGCCAAGCGTTTCGGCCAGCTCCTCGACGTACTTCCAATTCTCCGGACCCCCGAGCCCACGTCCTCCCGACACGACCGTCTTGGCATCCTTTAGACGCGGTCCCGAGGTTGCCGCCTCCTTGACGGTCTCGAGAACTCTGGTCCTGACGACCCCGTCCAGACTCACCGCTACCGGCTGGACCTCGGCCTGTCGACTCGCTTGCGGGGTAGCTGGCTCGAAGGCGCGCGGGCGGATCGTCGCCATCTGTGGGCGAGCGTCGTCCACCACGTACTCCGCAATCGCCGAGCCGCCGAAGACCGGCTTGGTCATGACCAGAACCCCGTCCTCCAGGCGCAGGGAGGTACAGTCGGTGGTAAGCCCGGTCTCGAGCCGAAACGCGAGGCGGGCCGCGAGCTCACGCAGATTCGGCGTCTGGCCGAGCAGGAGGATCTCGGGCGCTTGCTCGCGGACGATCCGCTCCAGGACCGCGAGATACGCATCCCCCTGGTACTCGGACAGGGCGTCGTCGTCGGCCAGGAGGACTCGGTCGGCGCCGAGCGCCGCGAGCTCTTCCCCGAGCCCGCCGATCCCTGATCCAAAGAGGACCGCCGTCAACGTTTGGCCCAGCTCGTCGGCAAGGGCTCGGCCGACGCCGCTCAGTTCGGCGCTGATCGGGGCGAGGCTACCCTCGGCGGTCTCCGCGACGATCATCACACCGTTCGGCATCTCGTGCTCCCAACCATCTAAATCAACTTAGCCTCGCGTAGCTTCTGCGCCAGGGCGGCACCCGCCTCGGCCGGCGAGTCGGCCTCGACGAGCTCACACTGTGCCTCGCGGCTCTCGACGTACAGGCGACGGAGCCTCGTCTTACGGGCGCCGGTGCCGACCGCGCTCGGGTCGAGCCCGAGATCGGCGGCGGTCCAGACCGGGATCTGGGCCCGTCCAGCCATCATGATGCCGCGCAAGGGAGGGTAGCGCGGCTCGCCGATCTCGCTCGAAACGGCGACGAGTGCCGGTAGGGGCACTTCGAGTACCTGGTGTCCGTCTTCGATCATCCGGTTTACCTTGAGCTGACCGTCGGTAGCCTCGATCCCGCTGGCTGGGCTG
Organism: Chloroflexota bacterium; assembly: GCA_013695975.1. Lineage (GTDB taxonomy): Bacteria > Chloroflexota > UBA6077 > UBA6077 > JACCZL01 > JACCZL01. Next base: position 426 of record JACCZL010000137.1, on the reverse strand, counting down.
ACCGTGGGGATCCCGAGGAGCTCGCCGACCCCTAGGGGGACCTGGCCGGCGTCGGTGTCGCTGGCCTGGCGTCCGCAGAGGACCAGGTCGTACTCGCCGATCTTGTCGATCGCCCTGGCGAGCGCGAGAGCGGTCGTATAGCTGTCTCCATCGCGGAGGTCGGGGTCGTCGATCAGCACGGCCGCGTCCGCGCCCATCGCGATGGCCCGTTTGAGGGTGTCGCGAGCCTCGCTCCCGCCGAGGGTCACCACGGTCACCTTGCCGCCGTGCTGTTCCTTGAGCTTGAGCGCGGCTTCGAGGGCGTTCCCGTCATAGCCGTTCATAACCGGCGCAACCCCCGCCGGCGGGACGACCTTGTTGGTGGCCTCGTCGACCTTGAAATGGCTGGGCGGAATGTCGGGATCGGGGACTTGCTTGATCGTGACG